>JBDIAG010000404.1:0-4874 GCA_039812305.1 Actinomycetales bacterium
GCAGCCATCCGATCAGGTAGGCGGGCACGGACAGGCGCGAGCTCTCCGGTGGCGGTCGCCAGGCGGCCACCGCTGCGAGGAGCAGGAGAAGGACCGAGATGAGGTAGCGACCATGACCGGGACGCTAGGCGCCGCGACGAGGAGCCGCCTCGTCCGGACGGAGCCCACCTCCGCTACCGAAGTCGGACTCTCCCCGACTTCGGTAGGGGCCCGGACGTGGTCGCGGCGAGGCGGCCGGTCAACCGCGCGGTGAAGGTGCCGGTGTCGGATCATCCGGCCCCGGTGGCCGACCGGCAGACGCGGGACCTGGTCGGGGCCGGTGAGACCTCGGAGCAGCGGGTCTGGACGCGTTCGCACCGTGGACTTCTTCGTCATTCGGACAGGAGGTTCGTTTCTCGAGTTGTCCCGGCGCCGCGACGGTGATGGGCTGGGACCAGGTCCAGCCAGCGGCCAACGTCCTATCCGAGGAGGTTGCCGCTATGGACGCGGTTACCCAGCTACGCGTGGTTCGTGACGGTGAATCTCAGAATCTTCCGGAGACCCCTTCAGCCCATGATGCGCCTGGTTGCGGGCCGGACGCCGCCGCTCTCGTAGCCGATCACCTCTGGTTGGCCCGCGCCGTGGCGAATCGCTACCGCAACCGCGGCGAGGAGTTCGACGATCTCCTGCAGGTCGCGTGCATGGGCCTGGTGGAAGCGGCCCACCGCTACGACTGTGAGCGGGGCGACTTCATCGCCTTCGCGGTGCCCACCATCACCGGCGTGATCAAACGGCACTTCCGCGATCACGGCTGGCTGGTCAGGCCGTCCCGCCGCACCCAGGAACTCGTGGCGGGCGTGCGCCGGGAGTGGTCCGACCTGGCTCAAGAACTGGGTCAGCTGCCGACCAACGGGCAACTCGCCGAGCGTCTGGGCGAGACGGTCGAGGACGTCGCCAAGGCTCGCTGCGTGGCCGACGGCTACCGGCCCCTGTCGATCGACGTTCTCGCCGACGGAGCAGACCGGCTCGATCTGGCGAACGGGTCGAATGCCGAGCAGGTCGAGGCGCGGGTGGTCGTCCATCGAGCGCTGCGCAAACTCGACAGCGAGGATCGACGGCTGATCTGGATGCGCTTCTACGAGGAGCGGTCGCAGTCGGACATCGCCGAGCGGCTCGGCACGTCGCAGATGCAGATCTCCCGTCGCCTGGCGCGGCTGATGCGACGGCTGCAGCACCTCATCGGGATCGAGCAGCAGTCGCCGCTCGTCGCCTGATCGGCGCCCGGCGCCGATGTCGCCGGTCTTCGCCGGCCCGGCGTTTATCGCCATGGTGAGCGGGTATGCGGACGTCATGAATCTGCCAACCCAGCAGCAAGAGGTCCCCGGCCTGCAGTCGGAGATGACTCCCGTCCCGGATTGTGGCGAGGAGAGCTACGTCGGAAGCGGCAAGCTCGAGGGAAAGGTCGCGATCATCACCGGTGCCGACTCGGGCATCGGCCGCGCCGCGGCGATCGCGTACGCCCGCGAGGGCGCCGATGTCGTCGTCAGCTATCTCAGCGAGGACAGCGACGCCCGCGAGGTCGCCGACTACGTGGAGAAGGCCGGTCGTCGCGCGCTCCTCATCCGGGGAGATCTGGCCGACGTCCAGCATTGCCGGGAGATCGTCGACACCACTATGAAGGAATTCGGTCGTCTCGACGTGCTGGTCAGCAACGCCGCCTTTCAGATGAACCACACCTCGCTTCTCGACATCCCCGACGAGGAATGGGACCGGACCTTCGACATCAACGTCCGGGCCATGTTCCAGCTGTGCAAGGCCGCTCTGCCGCACTTGAAGCGCGGAGCCTCGATCATCGGCAGCTCCTCGGTGAACTCCGACATGCCGTCACCCGAACTGGTTCCCTACGCCGCCACCAAGGCGGCGATCGCCAATCTGTGCGCCAGCCTGGCGCAGCTGTTGGGAGAGCAAGGGATTCGGGTGAACAGCGTGGCGCCGGGGCCCATCTGGACCCCCTTGATCCCCTCGACCATGCCGCCGGAGAAGGTCGAGAGCTTCGGTTCCAACACACCCCTGAACCGGCCGGGACAGCCGGCCGAACTGGCGCCCGTCTACGTGCTGCTCGCCTCGGACGAGGCCAGCTACATCTCCGGCGCCAGGATCGCGGTGACCGGCGGCCGGCCGATTCTGTGATCGACGGGCGGTGACCTCACCCACCGCACAGCTGTCCGAGACCGCTCCAACCGAGACCGCTCCAACCGAGACCGCTCCAACCGAGACCGCTCCAACCGAGACCGGAGGGAGAAGAGAATGAGCCCACGGGAAGAGTTCCAGCCACGGCGCGCGATCGTCACCGCCGGCGATTCGGGAATCGGCCGGGCCACGGCGGTGGCCCTGGCGAAGAACGGCCTGGACATCGGCCTGACCTGGCACACCGACCGGGCGGGAGCCGAAGCCACCGCACTGGAGGTGGAGGCGGCCGGTCACACCTGCGTGAGCGCGCAACTGGACACTGCCGATCTCGACGGGGTCGTCCCGGTGCTGGATCGGCTCATCGCCGCCCTCGGGGGCGTGGACGTCTTCGTCAACAACGCCGGCACCGGGGGCGGCACCCGCTTCCTGGAGACCTCGATCGAGCAGTGGCGCCACACCGTCGCCGTCGATCTCGACGGCGCCTTCGTGTGCCTGCAGCGGGCAGCGGCCCGGATGGTCGAGCAGGGCCACGGCGGCCGCCTCATCGCGATCACCAGCGTGCACGAGCACCAGCCTCTCGTCGGCTCGGTCGCCTATGACGCGGCCAAGCACGGGCTGGGCGGCATGATCAAGACGATGGCGTTGGAACTGGGCGGGTACGGGATCACCGCGAACTCGGTCGCCCCCGGTGAGATCGCCACACCGATGACCGGGCAGGCCGACGTCGACCCGCAGACTGTGCATCGTCCCGGCGTACCGCTCGGCCGGCCGGGCGACGCGCGTGAGGTCGCCGCGGTCATTGCCTTCCTGGCCTCGCCGGAGGCCGCCTACGTCACCGGCGCGTCGTGGGTCGTCGACGGCGGAATGCTGCAGATGGGGCCCCAGGCCGGTTCGCACATCGTCTCGGACGACTGGCGGACCGCCTGAGGCCCGGTGGCCCGGCTACTTCTTCTTCTTTCCCTTCTTGCTCTTCGTGCGTGACTTCGCCGACGCGCTGTCGTTGGCCCGCTGGAGCGCGGCGACGAGTTCCTTCTTGGTCATCGTGGACCGGCCCGGGATGTCGAGTCGCTGCGCGAGGCCGTAGAGATGTTCCTTCGTCGCGTTCGCGTCCACCCCGCCGGCGGTGTCGAAGTCGGTGTCGACGCCGCCTTCGGCCTGCTTGTCGGACGGGCCCTTCTTCTTTTTCGGCTCCCAGTGGTCGCCGACCTTCTCGTGCGTGTGCTTCAACGCGCTGTAGGCGACACGGTGGGCCCGTTCGCCGTCGCCGTACTCCTCCGCGGCGGCGTCGTGGGCCTTCGCGAAGGTGCGCTGGGCCTTCTTGTCGGAACGCTGCAGGGTGCTCGGAAGCTCGTCCTGGCGGGCCTTTCCGGACTTGTTCGTCTTCGGCATCGACGTCTACCTCCTTGGGATCGGGTGTTTCGACGGGGTATGTGTCTCGACTGGAGTCACGGGGACTGCAGGGCTCTGGCCTCCATGGCGCCGCGATGCTCGATGGCCGTGGCGAGCACGCGGGCGACTCCGGCCTCCTCCACCTGGTCGCCCAGAGGCTCCAACCGCCAGCGCAGCGCATCGAGGGCGCAGTGCACGACCTGGGTGAGCACCTCGGCGCGATCCCGGGCGTCGGCCCGGTTCGCGATCCGCTCGGTGATGAGGTCGATGAGTTCCGCACCGAGGAGGTCGTCGTGAGAGCTGCCCACGAAGGGCACCGACAGGGGTTGGATCATGACAGGCTCCGATTCCACACGCGGTGACGGCTGAGCAACGAGGCCACGGTGGCGACCACCTCGGCCGGGTCGTCGCCCAGGACGAGTCCCGCGGCGTCCTCCGGGCAGCCGGCATCGGCCACCACCGCGCGACCGTCGCCCCAGGCCCCGATCGGCTTGGCGTGCCGGAACGCTTCCCCCAGCATCAGTCGGGTCCGTGGCGCGCTGCGGCGGCCGGCAGCGACGATGAGAGCGTCGTACTCCACCGATCCGGTGGCCGCCAGGGTGCGGGAGACCTCGACGCCGGCATTCGCGGCGCTGCCGTGCGGAGTGTCGGCGATGACGAGGGCGGTCAGTCCCGCCCGCCGCCCGGCCGCCACCGCGGCGGCCAGTGCCTCGGGATCGCTGCCCTCCCCGGCGATGAGGCCGAGCTGGCGGCCGTCGACCGGCCACTGCCGGCCGACCTGGCTCAGCGCCGGGCTCGGCTCGACCTCGGTGATCGGCGTGCGCGGTTCGGGTGGTTCCAGGCCGAGGCCTGCCGCCACCCGGGCGCACAGCTCCGCGTCGATCTCGGCCAGCACGTCGACCTGGCGCCGGCGAATGGTCTCCTCCTGGCACTTGCTGAGCTCGAAGATGTAGGCGTCGACCACGTGCCGGCGTTCGATCGGAGTCAGGCTGCGGTAGAACAATCGCGGTTGGCTCAGATGGTCCCCGAAGGAGGCCGGGGCCGCGCGCACCTTGCGCGCGGCCGGAAGCTCCTGCGGCACTTCGACGTACCCGCGGGCGGCGGCCCCGGCGGTGAACGGGCAGCCCCCGTCCAGGGAGTTCGGCCGGTACGGCGCCAGGCCGTCGTGCACCGCCATCTGGTGCATGCCGTCGCGGAGCATGTCGTCCACGCCGGCGTGCGGCCGGTTGATCGGCAGCTGACCGAAGTTGGGGCCGCCGAGCCGGGTGATCTGGGTGTCGAGGTAGGAGAAGAGACGGCCGGCGAGCAGCGGGTCG
>JBDIAG010000405.1:0-4871 GCA_039812305.1 Actinomycetales bacterium
GATCTCCCGATCGCCGTCCAGCACCCGCACCGGGCCGTGCGTGGCGAGCACCGTGCGGGCCGCGTCCTTGATCACGGTCGTGGCGGGCAGCGCCGGAGCACCGGCACCCTCGCCGGCCGTCGCGGGACGGGCGATCCAGCTCAGCGTCAGCACGTGCGACTTCGGGACGTCGGAGACGAAATCGCGGACGTAGTCGTCCGCGGGCGCTCCGACCACCTGGTCCGGCCGGCCGATCTGGACGACCTCGCCGTCGCGCATGATCAGGATCCGGTCGCCCAGTTTCAGGGCCTCGGCGAGGTCGTGGGTGATGAAGACCATCGTCTTGCCGACCTCGTGGTGCAGCCGGATCACCTCGTTCTGCATGTCCCGCCGGATCAGTGGATCGAGTGCCGAGAAGGGCTCGTCGAAGAGCAGGAGATCGGGATCGCCGGCCAGGGCCCGCGCCAGGCCGACCCGCTGCTGCATGCCGCCGGACAGCTGGTCCGGGTAGGAATCCTCGTAACCCGTCAGCCCGACCAGATCGATCATGTCCTGGGCCAGGAGGCGCCGGTTGCCCTTGCCCTCGCCGCGGATCTCGAGGCCGAAGCCGACGTTGTCGATGACCCGCCGGTGCGGCAGCAATCCGAAGTGCTGGAACACCATGGAGACCTTGGTCCGCCGGATCTCTCGCAACTGGCCCTCGCCGAGCCGGGTGACGTCCTGCCCGAAGAGCTTCACCGTGCCGGCGGTCGGTTCGATCAGCCGGGTGAGCAGCCGTACCAGCGTCGACTTGCCCGATCCGGACAGCCCCATCACCACGAAGACCTCCCCGGGCGCGACCGTGAAGGACACGTCGCGCACGCCGACGACATGACCCGTCTTCGCCTGGAGCTCCTTCCGCGACAACTGGGCCTCCGCGGTGTTGATGATGCGATCCGCCTTGGGCCCGAAGATCTTCCAGAGCCCCTCCACCTCCAACGCCGGCCCCCCGCCGGCTGGCCGGGCCTGCCGGTGTTGGTCGGACTCCGATCCGCGCTGCGACGTCCGCTCAGACATGACGACCAGCGATTCCGGACGTGCGGCCGCCCACCCCGACCACCGGATCGGGCCGCCCGTCCGGATAGAGCGGCATACCCTCGCCGTGGCGGTAGAACGGGACGTCCGCCGGCTCGAGCGGGGTGTTGCCGGCGATCAGGTCCGCCGCCTTCTCGGCCATCATCATCACCGGCGCGTAGATGTTGCCGTTGGTGACGTACGGCATCGCCGAGGCATCCACCACCCGGAGACCGTCGATGCCGTGCACCCGCATCGAGGTGGGATCGAGGACCGACTGGTCGTCGACACCCATCTTCGCGGTGCAGGACGGGTGCAGGGCGGTCTCGGCGTCCTTGGCGACCCAGTCGAGGATCTCCTCGTCGGTCTCCACCCGCGGGCCGGGCGAGATCTCGCCGTCGTTGAACGGGTCGAGCGCCGGCTGGTTCATGATGTTGCGGGTGACCCGGATCGCCTCGATCCACTCCTTGCGGTCGTTCTCGGTGGACAGATAGTTGAAGAGGATGGACGGGTGCTCCGCCGGGTCGGTGCTGCGGATCCGCAACCGCCCTCGCACATCGGAGTACATCGGCCCGACGTGCACCTGGTAGCCATGCCCCTTCGTCGGCGCCGACCCGTCGTATCGGATCGCGATCGGCAGGAAGTGGTACATCAGGTTGGGGTACTTCACCTCGTCGTTGCTCCGCACGAATCCACCACCTTCGAAGTGGTTGGTCGCGCCCAGGCCGGAACGCAGGAACAGCCACTCTGCCGCTAGTTTCGGCCTGTTGTGGTACTTGAGTCCAGGGCTGATCGAGACCGGCAACCTGGCCGCGTACTGGATGTAGACCTCGAGGTGGTCCTGCAGGTTGGCGCCGACGCCGGGCAGGTCGTGGACGACCTTCACCCCGGCCTTGCGCAGCACGTCGGCCGGCCCGATCCCGGCCAGCTGCAACAGCTGCGGGGAGTTGAAGGCACCGCCGCAGAGGATCACCTCTCCGGCCTTGACGCTGTCGTTGCGGCCCAGATGACGGAAGGTGACCCCGGTGGCGCGTGTGCCGTCCATCTGCAGACCGGTGACGAACGCGCGGGTGAGCACCTGCAGGTTCTTGCGTCCCATCACCGGATGCAGGTAGGCCCGGGCGGCCGACAGCCGACGTCCCCGGTGCACGTTGCGATCGAAGCGGGCGAAGCCCTCCTGGCGATATCCGTTGACGTCGTCCGTCGGCGGGTAGCCGGCTTGCACGGTGGCTTCGAAGAAAGCCCCGAACAGCGGGTTGGTGGCCGGACCACGTTCCAGCACAAGGGGTCCCGAACCGCCGCGCCACTGGTCGGCACCCGCCAGACAGGTCTCCATCCGCCGGAAGTAGGGCAGGCAGTGCAGGTAGTCCCAGGTCCGCATCCCCGGATCGGCCCCCCAGCGCTGGTAGTCCATCGGGTTGCCGCGCTGGAAGATCATCCCGTTGATCGAGGACGAGCCGCCCAGCACCTTGCCGCGGGCGTGGTAGACCCGCCGGCCGGACATGTACGGCTCGGGATCCGTCTCGTACTTCCAGTCGTAGAAGCGACTCCCGATCGGGAACGGCAACGCCGCGGGCATGTGGATGAAGGGATCCATCCGGTAGTCACTGCGGCCGGCCTCCAGGACCACCACCGTGGTGCCCGGATCCGCGCTGAGACGGTTCGCCAGCGCGCAACCGGCCGAGCCTCCGCCGACGATGACGTAGTCGGCGTGCTTCATCAGTCCCGCTGTCATAACTCCGCCACCAGCCACCTCCGTACCGGGCCGGCCCACGCCGGCCGTCGATGCACGGCCCGCGAACGGACCGTGGACTGGGGCCAGACTGTTACCGATCCGGAGCGTGGTCAAGCGTTCGGAGGGACTTTGCGCGATTCCTCTTGAAACGCTACACCCGGACGAGGACGGTACCGGCGGCGCGATCGTGCATCCCCCGCAGGTCGGTGTCGTAGAAGACCGCCGGGATCACCAGGCAGAGCAGGAGGGTTCGCACCACGGCCGGCACCGGCCCGGCATAGCCGCCATTGGTCCGGACCAGTCTCAGGCCGAACAACCGGTGGCCCGGACTACAACCGATCGTGCCGAGGGTGAGGACCTGCACGATCGCGAAGACCCCGAGCGTCCACAACGAGTCGCCGTCGAAGAACGCGTGACTGATGAGAAGAGCGCAGACCCAGTCGACGATCAGCGCGGGCACGCGGCGACTCAGCCGGGCCACCGAACCGGGGCCCGCGGCCGGCAGCCCCAGCCGCACGCCGGGAGCCTGCGCATCGGGGGCCCGGGTCGGCCCGCTCAGCCACGACCCCATCTCCCGGCGGCTGATCATCGAACGTCCGATCGGACTGCGCACCGCGCGGCCCGGCATCGCGATTGGCCGTCACGGGACATCGGACGGACCGGGGCGCGAGTCGACACCCTCCGACTGTAACCGTCCGGGAGCCGGCCGCGCCCGCCCGCCCCGGCCGCCCACGAAAGTGATCCTTTCGACGATCGGACGCAAACACCCGGGTGGATCGGTGTAGGTTCCCTCCCAGGCTCGCTGAGGACGCCTGTGGAGAGCCCGGCGACCTCGTAACGTGGGCGAAACACTTGCGTGACACCGCGGTAATCGCGCGGCCATAGCGTCGCCTGTGCGACCACATCGTGCCCCGGGCTCATCAGAGAGCCGGAGCGGACAGGAGGATGGATGTTCAAGGACTCCAGCGAGGTACTCAGCTTCATCGCGGATCACGACATCAAGTTCGTCGACGTGCAGTTCTGCGATCTGCCCGGAGTGATGCAGCACTTCAACGTGCCGGCGAAGTCCGTCGACTCGAACTTCTTCGAGGACGGGCAGATGTTCGACGGATCGTCGATCCGCGGCTTCCAGGCGATCCACGAGTCGGACATGAAGTTGATCCCCGACCCGAGCAGCGCCTACGTCGACCCGTTCCGGGCCGAGAAGACGCTCAACATCAACATGCACATCGTGGACCCGCTGACCGACGAGCCCTACAGCCGCGACCCGCGGCAGGTGGCGGCCAAGGCTGAGGCGTACCTGAAGTCCACCGGCATCGCGGACACCGCGTTCTTCGCCCCCGAGGCCGAGTTCTACATCTTCGACGACGTGCGGTTCGAGACGAAGTCGAACGCCGGCTACTACTTCATCGACTCCATCGAGGCCGCGTGGAACACCGGCCGCGAGGAGGCCGGCGGCAACCTCGGGCACAAGATCCCCTACAAGGGCGGTTACTTCCCGGTGCCGCCGGTGGACGGCACCGCGGATCTGCGCGATGCGATGTGCGTGGCCCTGGACGAGCTGGGGCTCGGTGTCGAGCGCTCCCACCACGAGGTCGGCACCGCGGGTCAGGCGGAGATCAACTACCGCTTCGACACCCTGGCCAAGTCCGCCGACAAGGTGATGCTCTTCAAGTACGTCATCAAGAGCGTCGCCCACGAGGCCGGCAAGACGGTCACCTTCATGCCCAAGCCGATCTTCGGCGACAACGGCTCGGGGATGCACTGTCACCAGTCGCTGTGGAAGGACGGCGTCCCGCTCTTCTACGACGAGAAGGGCTACGGCGGCCTCTCCGACATCGCCCGCTGGTACATCGGCGGCCTGCTCAAGCACGCCCCGTCGGTGCTGGCCTTCACCAACCCGACCGCGAACTCGTTCCACCGGCTGGTGCCGGGCTACGAGGCCCCGGTCAACCTGGTCTACTCGGCCCGTAACCGCTCGGCCTGCGTCCGGATCCCGATCACCGGGTCCAACCCGAAGGCGAAGCGGATCGAGTTCCGCGTGCCCGACCCGTCCTCGAACCCGTACCTGGCGTTCGCGGCGATGCTGATGGCCGGGCTGGAC
>JBDIAG010000406.1:0-4871 GCA_039812305.1 Actinomycetales bacterium
GGAGCCGGGGACAGCGTGCCGGACGGATTCCTGATGGCGTTGTGGGCCGGGGTCCGGGTGAGCCGCCTGCCGCGGGAGGCCTGGTATGCGCTCTCCCACTCCGCAGGCGGTCACCGGCGCCCGGAGCATGATGGCTGAAGCGACTCAGCAGACCTCGATGCCCAAGGGTCCGGAGAGCTCCCGTAGACGCCGTCTCGCCCATCGAACGTTCTGGACCTTCCTGGACAAGGGTGTCTCCAGCATCGGCAACGCCGGGCTCTCCATCCTCGTCGCGCGCGCCGTCACCGAGGACGCCTTCGGCGCGTTCAGCGTCGCCATGCTCGTGTTCACCTTCTCGATCGGTGTCAACCGGGCTGCCAACGCCGAGCCGCACGTCGTCCTCTACAGCGGCCGGCCGCGCGAGGTGGCCGACCGCGGCGTCGGCGCGTCCACCGGAGCCAGCCTCCTGCTCGGCTGCCTGGCCGGCCTGGTCAGCCTGATCGCCGCGGCCGTGCTGGACGGTCCGACGGCCCAGGCCCTGGTCATTCTCGGCGTCGGCCTCCCGCTGATCACCGTCCAGGACGCCTGGCGGTATGCCTTCTTCGCCGCCGGCCGGCCGCAGGCGGCGGCCATCAACGACATCGTCTGGACGGGCGGTCAGGCCGTCGTGCTGATCAGCCTGATCCTGCTGGGGCACGGCTCGCTGGTGAACCTCATGCTCGGGTGGGCGGTGACCGGCGCGATCGCGGCCGTGGTGGGCTCCTGGCAGGCGGGGCTGCGTCCGCAACCTCGTCGCTGGCGCGAGTGGCTGCGGGAGAGCAGTCAGCTCTCCTCCAGGCTGGTCAGCGAGTACGTGCTCAACATGGGCTTCGTCAACCTCGCCTACTTCGTCGTGGCCGCCATCCTCGGCCTCGTCGCGATGGGCTCCCTGCGCGGTGCCCAGGTGCTGCTCGGGCCGATGCAGACCGTGATCTTCAGCATGAGCGCGCTCATCCTGCCGCTGCTGAGCGAGCGGGTGAACACCGGCCGGCCGATCGGCAAGCTGGCCGCGCTCATCTCCGCCGGCTCGGCGTCCGTCACGATCGCGTGGGTGACCGTGCTCTACGCACTGCCGCCGTCGATCGGCGAGCAGCTGCTGGGGGCCACCTGGCACGGTGCGCACTCGGTGGTCATCCCGGCCGGGATCAGCCTGATCTGCGTGGCCGGGGTCTTCGGCGCCAGCATCGGTCTGCGAGCCCTGCGCCGCCCGGGGGTGCTGGTGCGCGCGATGATGATCCAGGCGCCGAGCATCCTGGTCTTCGGGGTCCTCGGAGCCTTCTGGGGCGGCGTGATGTGGGCGGCCATCGGGTTCGCGGTCGGGCAGGCCCTGGGCCTGGTCGTCGTCTGGCTGGGCTTCTGGCGGGTCTCGCGTCAGCGTCCACCCGAGGTGGTCCCGGCCGCCTGACCGGCCGGGTAACGGGGCCATCCGGCGTCGTTCCGGCCACGGGCTGTGAAACCGTGGGCCGGCGCGCCGGTCTGCTCCTGGGGCGCCGGGCTTACTGAGGTGCTTGCCGGCTCCGGACCGCCGAACCGCTGGCCTTGAGTTCCGCCCGGGCTCTTCTGGCGAGCCGCCGCATCACTCTGCCGCCCGCGTCGCTGCGGTAGCCCCCGGAGGTCTGGACTCCCGGCGGCGAGCGGCAACGATGAGTGCGCGATGGCCGCGCTGGGCGCGGCCTTTCGGTATCCACTGCGGCCATTGGCGCGCCGGAGTGTGACCTCCGAGGACGCGATGCGGCCATTCGGTACCGCTGCGACCCGATGCCGAACCGGATGTCGCCCGCGCTCGATCTCCGGGCTTGCGACCGCCGCACGGTACCGGATGTGGCCGGCCGGAGAATGTGCGGTGAAAGGTGCCGGATCGTGTCCCGGTGCTCGTTTTCGGCCGGCGTTCGCGGCCCGGCCCGGGCAGTCCTGGGCGCGTCCGTCGTCCGTTTGTCACCCACGGCCCGAATCGGCCAATCATCCCATCATAGTTACGCTATGTGATGGAATGGGGGTGAAAATTACAGACAGTGACGAAATGGGTGTTGTCGGGCTCGCACCCCCTGCCGATTGACTGCCCGGTGAGTCCGTCGCGGGCACACGGCGTGGCCTCTGTGCGGGGCCATGCCGCCGATTTGGTGCATTCAGATCCCGTTTCATACAGACCATGCCGAATTCGTTCGAAGTTTCAAGGCGTTGATGCCCCCGAATCAGAGAGCGACCTTTCGACATGGTTGAAAAACCACGATTGGTGACGGCACGTCGAATCCTTACGACCGTGTTCGCCGCCGCAGTAGTGATGCAGCCCACATTCGCCTATGCCGCCGCGCCGGATTCCAATGGCGTGACTCTGGATGTTCCCAAGGTGAGCGTGAGCGGCAACACCGTGACGTACAACTGGGGTGTGACGACGTCGAAGTCGGTGTCATTCAAGTACCTTCAGCTGGCCACGCGTAAGCCCGGTTCGGACGCCGGATACGACTCCGGCTTCCAGCCCGGGATCACCGTGAAGGGCGCCCGGACATTCACCACCAAGGCCACCCTTGCCGACGGCAATTACACGACCCGCGTCGCCTATCAACTGCCGGGCAAGAACTGGGTGGACGGCCCCATCGTCTCCTACCGGGTCGGCGCCGCGAGCTCGACTCCGAGCAACCCCGGTACGACGAACCCGGGCACCACGAACCCCGGTACGACCAATCCCGGTACGACGAACCCCGGCACCGGCACGGCGGGCACCACGACGACCGCGGACGGGGTGACCTTCGCCGCGCCCGCGGTGAAGGTCTCGGGCACCACGGCGACGTTCACCTGGACGGTCAGCACCGCCCGTCCGGTCACCTTCAAGTACCTGCAGATCGCCACCCCGGGACAGGCCGGCACCGGCTTCAACCCGGGCGTCACCATCAACGGCAGCCGCACCTTCACGGCGTCGATGCCGCTGAAGAACGGCACGTACAACTCCATGGTCGTCTACCAGTTGGCGGGCAAGGACTGGGTGAACGGTCCGGCGGCCACCTTCACGGTCGGGGGCACGCAGACTCCTCCGGTGCAAGTGCCGAACCCGACGCCGTCCAACCCCGTGACGTCCAACCCGACGCCGTCGAATCCGACGCCGTCCAACCCGACGCCGTCCAACCCGAGCCAGCCGAAGCCGTCGACGAAGCGCGCCAGCGGCATGGTCTTCGACTCGGGCGCTTACACCGACCACAGCAAGACGAAGGCGGAGGCCTTCGCCAAGCTGCGCGGACGCGACCTGGACGTCATCTCGGTCTTCCCGGCCCGCAACACCTGGCAGACGATTCAGGAACCCTGGTGGCTGGACAGCGCTCCGGCCGGCTACCGCGGAACGCTGTCCGTCGGCCTGCCGCTGTGGCCGGAGAACGGCAACGTCGCGGCCGCCGCGCGAGGCGACTACGACGCTCAGTGGCAGCAGCTCGGCAAGACGATCGCCTCGAAGTACCCGGACGCCTACGTCCGGATCGGCCTGGAGATGAACCTGGGCAACCACTGGGCCGCCACGCCGGCCAACAAGGCCCAGTGGATCAAGGCCTTCCAGCTGGCGTCGCAGAACCTCAAGAAGGGCGGCCCGAACCTGCGGGTCGTCTGGAACCCGAACGAGGGCAACGGACAGACCGGCTTCCTCGACGCCGCTCAGGTGTGGCCGGGTGACGCCTACGTCGACATCGTCGGGATCGACGCCTACGACTGGTGGCCCGGATACACCTCCGAGGCCAACTGGCTGGCGCACCGCGACCACGCCTACGGCTGGAACCACTGGCTGAACTTCGCCAAGGCCCACGGCAAGAAGTTCGCGGTGCCCGAGTGGGGTCTGTACACCGGCTCCTCCGCCTCCGGTGGAGACAACCCGAAGTACTTCGACTACGTCTACGGCTGGATGCAGGCCAACGCCTCGCAGATGGCGTACGAGGCCTACTTCGACGAGCCGATGAGCTACTGCAAGTGCGACATCACCACGCGTAACCCCAACGGCCGCAACGCCTACAAGTCCTGGATGGGCAAGCTGGGCTGACCTGGTCAGTGCTCGCCCGCGTCCCGCGCCGGAGAACCGTCCGGCGCGGGACGCGCCTATGTGGATGGGCTCCGTTCTGCGCGGGCTGTGTTGTGCGCGGACTGCGTTGTGTGGATAGGTTCCGTTGTGCGTGGGCTGCGTTGTGGACGGGCTCCGTTGTGTCTGGGCTTTCTGAGGCGTGGGCTCGCGTATGTCTGGGCACCGTCGCATGGACGGCCGGGCGGTGGTCCAGCCATCTGTTCCCGCGTTGACCGGCTATGGGCCCACTCGCCAGCGATCGCTGGTTGCTGAGCCCATAGCTGGTCAACGCGGGAACAAGCGGTTGGACGAGTGCGGACACGGCGGGCTGACCTCGGTCTGTCCCGGCCTCACGGACCGCTCGCCGGACTCCAGCCCCCGGTGGACCCCACTCGACGGCAGGCCCAGCCCCCGGCTCCCAACTTTCTCTGCAGACTCAACCGGTCGGTCGCGCGGTCAACCTATGCGGGGTAGGCGAGGTCCGGTAGGGAGTGCGGTTCCGGGATGCGCCGCCGGGCCCAGGGCTGCGGCCAGCGGTGGCCGGAGCTCCATCCGAGTTGCCACAGTCGCTGGGTGAGGCTGTGCGTCCGATGGGCATGATCGGCGGAAACCTCGACGGCCGACGAGGACGGCGAGGACGACAACGCCGGCTGGGGGGACGAATCGACCGGGTAGCAACGCTCCAGCAGTCGCTCCGCGCTGCCGTACCCACGTCCCTGCTTGAACATGCCGCGCCACGACGAGCGCAGCCGCACGTGCACCCTCAGCTCGGGGACGAAGACCAGCGGCACGCCGAGCATCTGGACGCGCCAGCAGAAGT
>JBDIAG010000407.1:0-4860 GCA_039812305.1 Actinomycetales bacterium
CCGGGCGAAGACCGCCATGCACGGCCCGGCTATCAGATAGTTGAGCACCCGGGCCGTCGAGACCATGCCGACGAACGTGTACCACGACGGCACCGGCAGGAAGAGGAGGAAGCCCACTGCGGTGGTGATGGTCAGGGCCAGCCACGGCACGCCGAACCGGTTCATCTTCTGCACGTTCTGCGGCATCTCGTTGTTGACCGACATCGAGTACAGGGTGCGACCACCGAGACCGACGAACACCCACCCGGTCGCCGCGGGGGACAGCACCGCGTCGGAGAGCAGGACGAGGGCGAACCAGGTGAACCCGGCCGCGACCACCGCGGCCAGCAGCGGTTCGGACGCCCAGTGCGAGGACATCAGCGCCGCGTAGTCACCCTCGGGAACACCGGCATCGGCCCAGTTGATCGCGCCGATGAAGCCGATCTGCAGCAGCGAGTACAGGAACATGGGGATCAGCAGACCGCCGATCAGCATCGCCAGGGGGATGTTCTTCTTCGGGTTGATCACCTCGCCGCCGAAATCGACGATCTGACGGATCCCGGCGTAGGCGAACACGACACCACCACCGGATACCGCGCCGAAGATGGCGCCCACCCCGTACGGCGTGAACCCGCCGTGCATGTGGAAGTTATCGGAATTGAATGCGGTGAACATCAACAGGAAGGTGATCGTGGGCACGACCAGTTTCCAGATCGTGACGACCTTGTTCGACTCCGTCAGGAGTTTTGCCCCGAAGATGTTCAAGGCGAAGAACAACAACAAGGTGAACCAGCCGACGATGATTCCGTTCGGCCAGGCGAGCATGACCGGCCCGCCCTCCTCGTGCTTGAGCAGACCCAGGTGATCCCAGTGCCCACCCACGTAGGTGAGCACGGCCTGCACCTCGATCACCGGCATCGCGACGACAGCGATGAGGTACCCCCACCCGTTCAGCCAGGACAGGAAGGCCCCGTGCGTCATCCGGGGGTACCGCACACCACCACCCGAACGCGGCAGCATCGTGCCCAGCTCCATCCAGGCAACCCCGATGATCCCGAAGAACACCGCGCCGATCACCCAGGCGATGATCGCGCCCGGGCCGGACCGGGAGACTGCGGCGAGAGTGGCCAACAGCCACCCGGAACCGACCTGGATACTCACGGCGAGACCGATCAGGCTGAACAGCCCGATCGTCCGTTTCAGATTCTTATCACTCGCCTCGTACTCAGTGTCGAGTTCAGCGGACATCGATTCTCCTCGAATTCCAGGGGACGAAGGAAAGACCTCGTGGTCCGTTCATTCCGGCACCACCTGCGGCGACTTCGAGGCATGCTATCCACCGGAACAAGCCCGATGGCACGTGACAAAGACCGGATACAGCATGAACCTTTGCTTCAGGCTGGCCCCTTTGAGATCACAATATGATCACGCCCCGGCGGAAAACCGCTCCTACGACGTCTCGCCGACCACGGCGAAGGACTTCAGCCGGTCGATCGCGAGCACGGTCGTCCCGACGGAGACCAGACCCGCCATCACGAGACCGACCGGAACGGACAGGCTCGCACCGAGGAGATCGCCGGAGTGGGCCACCCCGTCGGCGACGGCCAGCACGTACTGCTGGATCGAGAGCACATGCGTCCCCTTGATGAGGTTGCCCAGCAGGCTCTCCCAGACGAGGAGGTAGACCAGCCCGAGCAGGACCGGGCGACGGCTGAGCAGACTCAGGGCCACGAAGAGGCACGAGTAGGCGATCGAGCCGACCAGGGCACCCAGCACCAGCCCGAGCGCCAGGCCCATCGAGCCCGCGATCATGCCGACGACGAACAGCGGAACGGCGGTGGTGAGGAAGGTGACGACGATCGCGACGACCAGCTTCGACAGCAGGATCTCCCGGCGGGACAGCGGCTTGGCGAGAACGTGGACGATCGTCCCGTCGTCGATCTCCGAACCGAGCACGCCGGTGCCGACGACGAGGGCCACGACCGGCAGGACGACCGCGACGCCGAGGCCGACGATGACCGGGCGTCCCCATTCCTCCGGTGCGGCCCCGAGGGCCTGGGCCACGCCGGCCAGGCCGACGAGCAGCACCGGCAGCGGGAGCAGCAGGAGGAAGCGGCGTCGCCCGAGCAGGGCCCTGGTCGTAATCGTGGCAATCGTGGCGTTCATGACTCCACCAGATAGGAGAAGACGGACTCGAGGGACTCGTCGGTCGGTACCAGCCGGTGAACCCGGATCCGATGGGCGAGAGCGATCTTCGGCAGCGCCCGGGTGAAGGCGCCGTAGTCGGCGGCCCGAACGGTCAGGCCGGAGTCCAGCTCGACCCCGCGGACCGACGACTCGCCGAGCAGCGCCACGCCCAGTTCCCGGTCGTGGCTGGAGTGGATGGTGAAGACGTGCGGCCGATGCGTCATCAGCCGCCGGATCGTCCGGAAGTCGCCGGAGGCGGCCAGCCGTCCCGCGACGATCACCTGCACCGTGCCGGAGACCTGTTCGACCTCCTCGAGGATGTGCGAGCTGAACAGCACCGTGCGTCCACCCTCGCCCAGCTCGTGCAGGAGATCCATCATGTGCATGCGCTGGCGGGGATCCATGCCGTTGAACGGCTCGTCCAGCAGCAGTGCCGCGGGGTCGTGGACGAGGGCCGCCGCGACGCGGGTGCGCTGTCGCATGCCCTTGGAGTACGTGCCGATCCGACGGTCCTGCGCCTGCGTCATCTCGACCAGGTCCAGCGCGTGACGCGCCGCGGTCTCGGGGTCGTCGAGCCGGTGCAGCTTCGCGCTCGCCAGCACGAAGTCCCAGCCGGTGAGGAAGTCGTGGACCGCCTCGCGTTCGGAGACGATGCCCAACTCGGAGTAGACGGCGGGGTTCCGCCACACCGGCTGCTCGCCCACGGTCACCGTGCCCCGCGACGGGGGCAGGAAACCGGCCATGAGATGCAGCACCGTCGTCTTGCCGGCGCCGTTCGGACCGAGAAGACCGGTCACGCCCGGGCCCAGGCTCATCGACACGTCGTTGACGGCGACGACGTTGCCGTACCACTTGGAGACGCCGCTCAGCTCGATCATCGCGCCACCGTCCGGTATCGAAGCAGGAGACCGCCGGTCGCCAGGGCGAGGACGGCCAGCGTCACCACCCCGTACAACGGGCC
Source organism: Actinomycetales bacterium (assembly GCA_039812305.1). Taxonomy (GTDB): domain Bacteria; phylum Actinomycetota; class Actinomycetes; order Actinomycetales; family CAWJMD01; genus JBDIAG01. The sequence continues at coordinate 3,128 of JBDIAG010000407.1, forward strand.
GAAGGACCCGACACTCAACTCGGACGGTGCGCCGCCGCCGAACCACCAGCGGCCGACGCCGTCCACCAGCGTCATCGGCGAGACCAGGCCGGCGAGCTGCTGCAGCGTCTGGGCGTCACCGGCGAACGCGAGCCCCATCAGCACGCCGTAGATCGGCGTCGTGATGAGGAACACCGCCACGATCAGCGCCGCGGCCACCGCGCGACGGCCCGCCAGCGAGGCGACCAGGAGTGCGATCGAGCCGAACGTGACCGCGATGACCGCGATGACGCCGAGGCCCTTGCCGTACTCGACCGTCTCCGACCACACCCCGCCCACGCCGTCGGCCGAGAAGGCGGCGCCGAGGAACATCAGCAGTTCCGGGCCGGCCAGCAGCAGGAAGATGGACGAGATCAGCGCGGCGAGCTTGGCCAGGGCGTAGTCCCATCGCGACACCGGACGGGAGAAGTACAGCGGCAGCACCCCCGCGCGGAGGTCCTTGGAGACGAGCTCGGGGGCCACCACCGCGCAGAACAGCACCACCAGCACGCTGATCTGACCCGGCAGCTCCCAATAGCTGATCACCTGATCGCCGGTCTGGGCCCGGATCGCGGTGAGGACGATCGCGACGAGGAACATGGCACCGACCACGCCCCACGGGAAGATCTTCGCCTTGGCGCCCCGGCCGAGGCCGAACGCCGCGCGCAGCCCGTGCTGGTAGAGCGACCACCTGGTGTGGCCGCGGCCGAGTCGCCTACCGTCGTACCGCCGGTAGCCGAGATCGTGGATGACCCCCTGGGTCTCAGCCGGCATGACTCACCTCCATGGGTGTGGCGAACAGCTCGGCCACCCGGTGCCGGCGCTGGTCGAGGGAATGCAGGGGAAGATCCAGCTCGGCGACCGCGCCGAGGATCACGTCGTAGGTGTCGTCGTCGTCCAACGGCACCTGCAGGGTCCGACCGTCCTGCCGGACCGCCAGGCCGAGAGCGGCCAGCCGATCCCGCAGCGCGTCGGAGCCCTCCGAGACCTCCACCAGCAGCGTGGCGCTGGTCTCGGTCATGGCGGAGATCTTGTCGGCCCGGAGCAATCGGCCCCCGTCGATCGCGACGAGGGAGTCACAGATCTGCTCGACCTCGCCCAGCAGGTGCGAACAGACCACGACCGAGATCCCGAACTCGGTGCCGATCCGGTGGACGAGACCGAGCATGGCATCGCGTCCGGCCGGGTCCAGGCCGTTGGTGGGCTCGTCCAGGAGGAGCAGGTCGGGGTCGTGCACGAGCGCCTGGGCCAGCTTGACGCGCTGCCGCATACCGGTGGAGTAGCCGCCGACCTGGCGGTAGCGCTCCTCGTAGAGGCCGACGTGGCGCAGCACCTCCGAGGCCCGTTCGCGGGCCGCCGCCTTCGGCAGCCCGCTGATCCTGCCCAGATGCGTGACGAACTCCGCGGCCGTCAGATCGGGCGGAAGGCAGTCGTTCTCGGGCATGTAGCCGACGCGGGCGCGGATCTGCTCCGCGTCCGGCTCCGGGTCGAGGCCGAGGACGCGCACCGAGCCGCTGGTCGCCGGCAACAGGCCGAGCAGGATCTTGATGAGGGTCGACTTGCCGGCACCATTGGCGCCGATCAGGCCGACGACCCCCGCTTCCACGTTCACGGTCAGCCCGGACAGGGCGGTCACACCGTTGGGATAGCGCTTGGTGAGCGATTCCAACGCGATCATGGGCGTAGTCGATGACACGCCTTCAACCTCGCACCGG
>JBDIAG010000408.1:0-4852 GCA_039812305.1 Actinomycetales bacterium
CCTCCTGTTCTGCGGCGGATGCCGTGTTCCATCGCCGGCGCCGTCGCCGTGCTCGACCGCCATTGCCCGGAGGAGAGATCGATGTCTGAGACGACCCCGCCCCCCGATTCCAGGACACAACGGAGCCGCATTCCGCTGCCGAATCACATCGTCATTCGTCTGGACCGGGAGGTGCGGGCCGACGATTTCCAGGAGCTCGGGGAAGCGGCACGCGCCTCCGAGCTGCACGAGCTCGCCGATCTTCTGGAACGCATCGGGGTCAGGGTCCCACGGCTGATCACCACCTCGTCGGTGCCGGAGATTCGCGAGCAGGAGGAAAGGGCCCGCGACAGCGACTGGCCTCCGCTGGAGAGCCTGACGCAGTACTGGCGGATGGATCTCGGGCCGCAGAAGGCCGACCTGCCGCTGCTCGCCGAACGGCTCGCCAGCCTGCCGGGCGTGGAGCTGGCCTACGTCGAGACACCTCTCCTGGAATCCGGGCCGGCGGGGGTCATCTCGCCCGGCTCCGGCACGTCGGCGGAGGCCCACGTCCAGGCGGCGACGTCGTACCTGGACGCCGCCGCGAACGGGATCAACGCGCGGTACGCCTGGAACCGGGACTCCCGGGGTTCCGACGTCCGCGTGCTGGACGTGGAACAGGCCTGGAACTTCCGGCACGAGGCCATCGTGCATCTCGCCCGGGATCCGATCTTCGGCCGGAGCTCCGCGAGGAACGCCCTCGACGACGGCAGTCACGGCACGGCGGTTCTCGGGATCCTGGCGGGACAGCGCAGCGGAGAGAATCCCGGCGTCGACGGGATCTGCCCGAAGGCCGAGGTGCTGACCGCGTCCCACTACGACGGGGACAGCCTCATGCACGTGGCGGCCGCACTGGACAAGGCCCACAAGACCCTCCGGCCGGGGGATGTCGTCCTGCTCGAGGTCACGAACGGGGCGGGCTATCCGATCGAACGCGACCTCGCGGTGCGAGCGAAGCTGCGCAATCTCGCCGCCGACGGCATCGTCGTCGTGGAGGCCGCCGGCAATGCGGCCACCCAGCTGGAGCGACTGCCGAAGCAGGCCGGCAAGGGGTCCTTCGTCGTGTCCGAGCAGAACGACTCCGGGGCCATCCTGGTGGGGAGTGCCCGCGCGACCCTCGTCGACGGCCGATACGCCAGACTCGGATCCTCGAACTTCGGGAGCAGGGTGAACTGCTTCGCGTGGGGGGAGCGCGTCTTCACCAGCGGCTGCGCCTCGGCCGGCTGCGCCTCCCCGGACACGGCGTACCGGTACTTCGGCGGCACCAGCGCGGCGAGTGCGATCGTCGCCGGCGCGGTGGTGTTGATCCAGAGCCTGCGCCGGGACGAGTCCCGCCGGCCCCTGCGTCCCCGCGAGCTGCGCGAGCTGATGTCCGATCCGGCCCACGGAACGTCCGCCGTCGGCGGCTGGATCGGCGTCATGCCCGACGTGGAGCGAGTCATCGGGGCGGCTCCGGGCTAAGCGAGGACATCTCCGGGCCCGGCGTGGCCGGCCGGGCGATCCTCCCGACCGGGGCGGGCGGATGTCCCTCATCAGCGAGGCTACTGGGCCGCAGTCTCGATGCATGAGTACTTCGACAGTCAGCCGGACCCTGACGGACCACCCCGCGTGGGACACCAAAACCTCCGTCCTCCAACGGCTTTCGGATAGACACCCGCGAACCTGGGAGGAGGTCGTGCGTACCTATCGGCCGTGCCTGCTCGCCCAGGCGGCCCGGTTCGGGCTGACGCCGTGGCAGCGTCAGGATCTCGAGCAGCGGGTCTGGCTGACCCTGCTGGAGAACGCGTCCAAGATCCGCGACGCCGCCTGCCTGCCGGGGTGGCTGGCCACCACGGCCCGCCGCACGGCCATGCACATCCGGTACCAGGGGGACCGGGAGCTGGTGGTCGACGAGCTGCCGGAGGCGGTCGGGCACGACAGCGACGTGGAGGATCAGTTCCTCGACGCCGAGCTCGCCGTGGAGCTGCGGACGGCGATCGCCCATCTGCCCCGCCGGCAGCAGTCGGTGGTCGAGGCGCTGATGAACGACATGTCGTACGAGGACCTCAGCTCCCGGTACGGCATCCCGATCGGCAGCATCGGCCCCACGCGGCAACGGGCGCTGAGCACCCTGCGGCTCGCGCTCGCCGGGTGAGTGGGGTGGCCACGCTTCCCGGGTGCCGTCGGCGGGGCCGGGGAACCAGTTACTCCACCGCGTCCAGCCCGAGGGTCTCGAAGCGGTCCAGCTGGTCGAGCTCTTCGGCGCTGAGGACGATCCCCGAGGCGAGGGTGCGCTCCCGGGCCAGGTACCGGCGCTGGGAGGGCAGGCGGGCACCCTGGCCCAGGATCGCCGAGAACAGGATCTCGGCGTGCTGCAGCGGGTCACCGGGCCGGCCGGCCGACATCCGGACCGGATCCAGGGCCAGGATCAGCTCGCCGTGGGTCGGGATGAGCGTCGTGGTGCCCAGCACGTCCAGGGCCTCGCGACTGCTCCGGTCCCCGATCAGCGACCCGGCGAGCAACTCGATCATGGTCGAGATGGCGGATCCCTTGTGGCCGCCGAACGGCAGCATGGCCCCGGCGAGAGCCGCCTCGGGGTCGACGGTCGGCTCGCCCCGGGCATCGACCGCCCAGCCCTGCGGCAGCGACGTCCCGGCTCGCCGGTGCAGCTCGATCTCGCCGCGCGCCGCCACCGACGTCGCGAAGTCGAACACGTAGGGCGGCCCGGAAGGCCGGGGCCAGCCGAAGGAGATGGGATTCGTGCCGAGCAGCGGCTCCCGGCCGCCGGCCGGCGACACCGCCGAGTAGCTCGGGCACATCGCCAGGGCCGCGATGCCCAGCTCGGTCAGCATCTCCACCTCGTACCAGAGTGCCGAGAAGTGCGCCGCGTCGTTGATCACCAGAGCGGCCAGGCCCAGCTCGCGCGCTCGCCCCGCCAGGGCGGGCGCGCCCACCTCCAGCGCCGCGCAGGAGAAGCCCCCGCCGGCGTCGACCCGCACCACGGCCGAGCCGTCGTCGACGAGCTCGGGCACGGCCGAACCGTCGACCTTGCCGGCCTTGATCGTCCGCAGACAGCCCTCGATCCGGTAGATCCCGTGCGCCTTCGCGCCATCCCGCTCGCCCGCCGCGATCACCGGGGCGATCGCCGCCGCCTGACCGGGCGACAATCCCGCATTCCGGAAAATCGCCTCGATCCGGGTGGTCAGCGCCTCGAGCGAGATTGTCGGCCCTGTCACAGCTTCGGTCACTGTCCCTCGTCCTCACCTTTGGTTGCCCGGCAGGTGAGCCTAGGCTGTTCCCGTACTCGGCAGGCCGGTTCTTCAGGCTGTGGCCCGGTTTTCATAACACTGCAGTGACGATCTGCTCACGATCTGCGCCGCTCAGCGGGGTATTGAACTCACATCCGCGTTAGAGTCATCACTCGGTCCGGGCCGCGGCCCGAATCTTGCCTGCCCAGGGGTCGGAGGCGTGATCGACGGCGAGACTGTGGTTCTAACCCAGCGGACGTGAGGAGGTGAGGCGAGATGGGCGTACTCGACAATTTCGAACGACGGGTTGAACGTGCCGTCTCAGGTGCTTTCGCCAAGGCTTTCCGCAGCGAGGTCAAGCCGGTGGAGCTGGCCAGCGCGCTGCGCAAGGAGGCCGACACCTCGGCCGCCGTGGTCGGGCGGGGCCGCACCCTGGTGCCCAATGCGTATCTGATCACGCTCGGCGAGGCCGACTACGACCGGTTCAGCAACTGGTCCGACACTCTGGTCGCCGAACTGGAGGACGCGGTCAGCCAGCACGCCCGGCAGCAGCGGTACGCCTTCGTCGGCCCGGTGAGCGTCCAGCTCGAGGTCGACCCCGAACTGCAGACCGGCGTCTTCCGCGTCCGCGGCGCCCGGATGAAGGGCTCCGTCGCCCCCGCCACCGCGGCGGTGGCCACCGTGTCCCACCCCGTCCTCGACATCGACGGGCGGCGCTACCAGCTCAACAACAAGCGCACCGTGCTCGGTCGCGGCACGAACTGCGACATCGTCCTGGACGATCCCGGCGTCTCCCGGCACCACGCCGAGATCTCGGTCGAAGGCGGGTCGGCCAGCATCCGCGACCTGGGCTCGACCAACGGCGTCTACGTCGACGGTGAGAAGGTGACCGCGGCCCGCCTCACCCATGGCAGCACGATCACGATGGGCCGAACTCGCATTCTGTTCAGCAACCACAACGCGGAAGCGGAGACCGGGTGAGCCAGCTAACCCTGCTCGTCCTGCAACTCGGGTTCCTCGCCCTCCTGTGGGTGATGGTGCTCAGCCTCGTCGGGGTGCTCCGGCGCGACCTCTACGGCACGCGCGTGGTCACCCGTCGCCCGCGCGGGCGAGGCAAGCAGGCAGCCCCCCAGACACCTGCCCGTGGCCGGCCGCCGACGCCGCGGACCACCCCGCCGCCGGACGCCCCCGGCCGGCTGGTGATCACCGCCGGCTCGCTGGTGGGCACCACGCTCAGTCTCGGCCAGGCCCCCGTGCTGATCGGCCGGGCCCCCGAGTGCACGCTCGTGCTGACCGACGACTTCGCCTCCGGTCGGCATGCCCGGCTCGCCCCGGGCCCCTCCGGCTGGACGGTCGAGGACCTCGGCTCGACGAACGGCACGCTGCTCAACGGGACGCCGCTGGGCGGCCCCACGCCGGTCATCCCCGGGTCGGTGCTGAAGATCGGGCGTACGGTCATCGAGCTACGGAGGTGAGCGTGGTCGCGTTGCGCTACGCGGCCCGTTCAGACATCGGGCTCGGCCGGCGGAACAACCAGGACTCCGGGTACGCCGGCACCAACCTGCTCGTCGTCGCCGACGGGATGGGCGGCCACGCCGGCGGGGACG
>JBDIAG010000409.1:0-4850 GCA_039812305.1 Actinomycetales bacterium
AGAGGAGATCCGTGCCGGCGCGGCGGCGGTGCTGGAGGAGGCTCGGCGGGCCCGACAGGCCGCCGCCGAGGAGCGCGAGGAGGCCCTGGAGGACCTGCGGGCCCGCGAGGCCCGGCTGGACAAGCGCGAGCACCGGGTGGCCGACCGGGCCCAGGCCCTGGATGCCGAGGAACAGAATCTCGACGCGCAACAGAACGAGTTGCGGCTGGCCCAGGAGAAGCTGCGTGCCGACGTGCAGGCTCTCCGGCTGGCCGAGGCCCAGCACGACGCCGAACAGGCCCGGGCGACCGCGCAGCTGGCTCAGGCGCGGCACGATCTGGAGAGCGAGGCGACCGCAGCTCGCAGACAACGGCGTGCGGAGCTGGAGCAGGCCACGGCGGAGCGCATGCAGGAGCTGGAGCGCGTCGCCGGCCTCTCGCGCGAACAGGCGCGGGCCGAGGTGGTGGAGGCCGAGATCGCGCAGGCCCGGCGCCAGGCGCTGGTCACCGTCCGCCAGATCGAGGACGAGGCCCGGCAGGAGGGGGATCAGGTCGCCCGCAAGCTCGTCGCCGACACGATCCAGCGGGTTGCCGCCGAACAGACGGCCGAGTCGGTGGTCACCGTGGTCACGCTGCCCAGTGACGACATGAAGGGCCGCATCATCGGCCGCGAGGGCCGCAACATCCGCACCTTCGAGTCGGTCACGGGCGTCAATCTCGTGATCGACGACACGCCCGGAGCGGTGCTGCTGTCGTGTTTCGACCCGGTGCGGCGGGAGCGGGCCCGGGTGGCCCTGGACGCGTTGATCACCGACGGCCGGATCCACCCGCAGCGGATCGAGATCGCCTACGCCCAGGCCAGCGAAGAGGTCGAACGGCTGATCCTGCGGGCGGGCGCCTCCGCCGTCGAACAGGTCGGTATCGCCGATCTCGACCCGGAACTGGTGCGTACCCTCGGCACCCTGCGCTACCGCACGTCCTACGGCCAGAATGTTCTGGGCCACCTGATCGAGACCGCCCACATCGCCGGCCTGATGGCCGCCGAACTCGGCACCGACGTCGCCCTGGCCAAGCGATGCGCCTTCCTGCACGACATCGGCAAGGCCCTGACGCACGAGGTGGAAGGTTCGCACGCCCTGGTCGGCGCCGACCTGGCGCGCCGCCACGGGGAATCCGACGAGGTCGTGCACGCCATCGCCGCCCACCACAACGAGGTGCCCCCGGAGACCGTCGAGGCGGTACTGACCCAGGCCTCCGATGCCTGCTCGGGCGGCCGTCCCGGAGCTCGCCGGGAGGCGCTGGAGTCCTACGTCCAGCGGCTGGACCGGATCGAGGCGATCGCCAGCAGCCGTGAGGGCGTGGAGAAGGTCTACGCCATGTCCGCCGGGCGCGAGCTGCGCGTGATGGTGCAACCCGATGTCGTGGACGACACCGCGGCCGACCTCCTGGCCCGGGACATCGCGGCTCAGATCGCCGAGGAACTGACCTACCCGGGCCAGATCAAGGTCACCGTCGTCCGGGAGTCCCGGGCCACGGCCACCGCCACCTGAGCTGTCTCGCCGGCCGGAACCACCCCCCGGGTCGCGTGCCGATCAGCCGCTTGTGCGCACGTCGACCACCTGTGTGTCGAGCAGCCGGCTACCGCTGGCTGTTCGGCCGACAACCGGTCGACGCGCGCAGACTTGGACCGTCTGGGCCACCTATCAACCCCAGGAACGACGTCCGGCGAGGACCTAGGGTTTCGGCGCGATCGTGGTCGCCGCCTGGTCCGTCCCGCCCGCGACGCCCACGGCGGTCACGTCGACGTGCCCACCCGCCGTCCGCTTGGCGAGTTTGCGTTCCACCAGGCCGGCCAGCTTGCCGAGGAGGTAGTTGAGGAGAATGAAGATCAGACCGATGACGAAGTAGACCTGAATCGGATTGTGCAGGGCCTGGGTGACCACCTTGCCCTGGTTCAGAGCCTCGGTGAAGCCCACCAGTGCCACCGCCGCCAGCGAGGTGTCCTTGAGGGTCACCACCAGCTGCGAGATCAGCGCCGGCAGCATCACCCGGAACGCCTGCGGCAACTGGATCAGTTGCAGTGTGCGCAGCGGGGTCAGACCGATCGCCAGCCCGGCCTCACGCTGGCCCGAGGGGAGCGAGTTCACCCCGGCCCGCAGGATCTCGGAGATGATCACCGAGTTGTACAGCGTCAGGGCGATCACCAGGTACCAGAGGTTCCGTACCGCGCCGTCCGCCGACAGTCTGATGTTGAACTGGGGGAAGACCTGGGCGACGAAGTAGATCATCAGCACGACCGGGGTCGCCCGGGCCAGCTCGATGAAGATGACGACCAGCCAGCGCAATCCGTTCGGCAGCGAGAACCTCGGAGCGTGAGCGGCAGTCAGGCTCATCCGGATGGTGCCCAGGAGCACCCCGAAGACGAGGGACAGCACGATCGCCAGCACGGCGGCCGTCAGGGTGCTCTGGAACCCACTGCGCAGCAGGTTCCAGACCTGCGAGAAGACGGGGTCGCTGGGGTTGATGAGCGGATCCCACTTCTCCGCGGCGAACTGCCCTCGATCCGCGAGGCGCTTGATGACGATCGCGATCAGGCCGACGATGACCGCGGCGCCGATGATGCTGCCGATCAGGGCGTTGCGCTTGGCCCGCGGGCCCGGTGCGTCGTAGAGAACACTGCTCATCGCGCGATCGTCACCTTCTTCTCGGCGGCCGCCAGGAGCGCCGCGCACGGCAGGATGAACAGCCAGTAGCCGAGACACGTCCAGAGCAGGACGGTCAGCGCCGGCTCGCCGCCCGCACCGATCAGGCTGTCGGCGTTGCTGATGAGGTCACCCGGTACGCCGAAGAGTCCGGCGATCGCCGAGTTCTTCATCATCGCGATCAGCACGCTGCCCAACGGGGGCAACACGGCCCGCAGTGCCTGCGGCATGATGATCAGGCCGAGCGTCTGGATGAACGTCAGCCCGATCGCCCGGGCTGCCTCGGCCTGACCCGGATTCACCGAATTGATCCCCGAGCGCACGGCCTCGCAGACGAAGGCCGAGGTGTAGAGCCACAGGGCGACGATGACGAACCAGAAGTACGCGCCGTTGATGCCGATCTGTGGAAGCCCGAAAGCCACGAAGAAGCAGACCACCGTCAGCGGCATGTTCCGGAAGGTGTTCACCCAGAAGGTTCCGAACCATCGCAACGGCGGAATGGGGGAGACCCGGAAGGTGGCGATGATCGTCCCGAGGATCAGCGACCCGATCACGCCGTAGATCGAGATCTTCACGGACATCCAGAAAGCACTGACGTACAGATCCCAATGGGTGGTGAGGACTTCCATCGGCTCCTCCGGTGGGATGCGACGGCGACGAGATCGGAACGGATGCGCCGGGGGTGCGGCGCCTGAACAGCGAACGGGTGGGTGGCCGGAAAGCCAGCCCACCCGTCCGGTTCAGCCTTCCCGGCGGGGCGCGTGACCCGCCGAGAACTCGTACAGCGAGATGCCGGGATCAGCTACAGGGATCGGGCGTCGGCAAGGTCGGCATCTCCGCACCTTCGACCGAACCCGCCGTGCTCTTCCAGGCCTCCTCGTAGGCTTCGGTGTTGTCCGCGAGCGTCTTGTTGATGAACTCGCAGAAGGCGGTGTCGCCCTTCTTGATGCCGATGCCGTACGGCTCCGCGGTGAACGTGTCGCCGACGACCTTGTACTTGCCGTCCGACTGGCCGACGTAGCCGAGCAGGATGACGTTGTCGGTGGTGACGACCTGCACCTGGCCCGTGCCCAGGGCGTCCACACACTTGTCGTAGATGTCGAAGGTGACCAGCTGGCCCGGGTCGGCCAGGTACTTCTTGATGTTCTCCGCAGGTGTCGAGCCCGCGACCGAACACACCTTGGCGCTCGCGTTGGTCTTCAGCGACTCCGGCCCGGTGATCGTGTCGTTGTCGGAGGCGACCATCAGCTGCTGACCGGCGACGTAGTAGGGGCCGGCGAAGGAGACGGACTGCTTCCGCGTGTCGTTGATGGTGTAGGTGGCCACGACCATGTCGACATCGCCGTTGGTGATCGCCGTCTCACGGTTCTTCGACGGCGTCTCGACCCATTGGATCTTGTCCGCCGGAATGCCGATCGCCCCGGCGACGATCTTGCCGATCTCGACGTCGAAGCCGGCGGGTTTGCCGTCCAGGCCCTTGAGCCCGAAACCCGGCTGGTCGAACTTCGTGCCGATCTTGATCGCACCGGACTCCTGGAGCGTGGCCATCGTGGTGCCCGAGGCGAAGGACTCGGTGGCGACCGGCGCCGAGCTCTCGGTGCTCTCACCCGAGCCGCCACCGCAGGCCGCCACGGTGAGGGCCACCGCAGCCAGGGCGGCGGCCAATCCTGTACGTCGTAACTTCATCGTTCTCCTCCTGAGGGGGTGATGGCCCGGACGTTCCCGAAGCCGCCGGGTCAGTGGGTGAGCAGCTTGGAGAGGAAATCCTTCGCACGATCGGATCGGGGGTTGGTGAAGAACTCGTCCGGGGTGTTCTCCTCGACGATCTCGCCGTCGGCCATGAAGACGACGCGATCGGCGACCTTACGGGCGAAACCCATCTCGTGGGTGACCACGATCATCGTCATGCCGGATCGCGCGAGCTCCGTCATCGCGTCCAGCACCTCGTTGATCATCTCCGGGTCCAGCGCGGAGGTCGGCTCGTCGAACAGCATCACCTTGGGATCCATCGCCAGAGCCCGGGCGATCGCCACGCGCTGCTGCTGGCCGCCGGAGAGCTGCGCCGGATACTTCGGTGCCTGATGTGCGACGCCGACCCGCTCCAGCAGTTCCAGCGCGCGCTTCTTGGCCTCCTCCGGCTTCTGCCGGCGCACCTTGATCGGCCCGAGGG
>JBDIAG010000410.1:0-4848 GCA_039812305.1 Actinomycetales bacterium
GTCTGCTGAGTCGCTTCAGCCATCATGCTCCGAGCGCCGGTGACCGCCTGCGGAGTGGGAGAGCGCATACCAGGCCTCCCGCGGCAGGCGGCTCACCCGGACCCCGGCCCACAACGCCATCAGGAATCCGTCCGGCACGCTGTCCCCGGCTCCGGCGACGCGGCCCAGGGCGGGCACTCCGGCGAGACTGGCGGCCGTCCAAGCGAGGGCGGGGCGAGGATTGCCGCGCGCGGCACCGGTCACGGCCAGCACGCCCAGGGCGCTCCACGCCGCACCGACCAGCACCAGCGACTGGCTCTTACGGGACATCCGGGAGAACCATCCCGGATGCCGGGTGTGCCACCGTTCGCGCCGGACGAAGCCGCTCACGGTGGTTGGAAAACCGTGATGGATCGCGCTCATCGCCGGCGAGGTGCGCACGCCGGACCCGAGCGCGGCGGCCCGGGCGCTGAGGTCGCTGTCCTCGCCGGTCGGCAGATCCTCGTCGAAGCCCCGCAGCTGCTCGAACAGCTCGCGCGTGATCAGCAGGCTCTGGCTCCAGATCCGCGAATCGCTGTGGACGGTCGCCGCCTCGATCGCGGCCCAGCGGGTCGCCACCCAGGCACCGCCGGGCGTGGCGCCGTTGCGCGACCCCACCAGGGACGCCGTCGCCAATTCCCGCAGCCCCTGCTGCAGCCAGTCGGGCGCGAGTTCGACGTCGGCATCGATGAACGCGATCACGTCGACGTCGCCGAGCGCCTCGGCTCCGGTGTTACGCAGGTGGGAGATCGAACCGGTGTGGATCGGCAGCACCTTGTCCGCCAGTGACTCGGCGACCTGCACGCTGTTGTCGGTCGACCCGTTGTCGACCACGATCAGCTTCTCTGGCGCTGGGACCTGGGCACGGATGGATCGCAGGCAACGCTCGATCGTCGTGCCCTCGTTCTTGCACGGGACGACAACTCCGACGCGTAGCCGCTCGTCAGTGGATGGTGACACACAGTCACTGTAGACGGCCGGACAGCCCCTCTGCGAACCCAAGCGTCTCTCAAGCGGCCAAAACGGCGCCGGCGGCGGGATCAACCACCCACATGCCACCTTCGCAGACACCGAGCGCACGCACGAGCACCCGTCCGTCGGAGCACCACCAGGCGTCGATGTCGGAGTCGAAACTCACATCGAGGTCACAGCAGCCGGACGGAGTCCACAGGCCGAGGTGGCTGCGGCCGCTGCGGTCCACTCTGACCAGGAGCAGCGTCGGCACCTCCTGCGGGCCGAATCCCGACTCCCGGATGGTGCAGCGCCACGCTTTGATCGTGACGTCGCGATCGTCCCGTAGACCGACGACGCGGACGGCGTCCCGGCCCGGGCTGGCGAAGTACGCGCCGTCGGGGCTGAACGACCCAGCCAGCGTCACTGGCGCATCCTCGACGAGGTACTCAGGCATCCCGTCCATTTCAGCCCCTCCTGTCCGTGGTGACTGAGAGGAGTGTCGGCAGACCGCCTTGATACTTTCGGTGTGGAAGCTGAGAAATTCCAGAAAGTTTGCTATGAACGGCGCGGGCACCACTCTCTGCCTGAATGACGCAAAGGTGGCGGATCTGGTTCCGCCAGCGGCGGAGAAACTTCGGACGCCCGAAAGTTCGTGAGGCCGAGGTTCGTGGCCCGAAGTTCGGAAGCCGAAAGTTCGAACGCCCCGAAGCCCCGCGGGCGAAGCCGGCGCGATCGCCCCGGCGCGGTTACTGGGCGAGCAGTTGCTGCCGCCAGGTCTCGGTCTCGGCGACCTGGTTGACGGTGAAGACGTGCAGGCCCTCGATCATCGACTCCGGACGCGAGGCCATCGTGGCGCACTTGGCCAGGAACGACTCCCCGGTGTACCCACCCGGGGCCATCAGCCGGCCCAGGGTGCCGCGCTGCTTGACGAGGAACTTGGTCGACTCCCCCACACCGATCTTCGTGGCCATCGAGAGGAGTTTCGCGCGCTCCACCGGCCCCGGGATGCCCAGCAGCAACGGCAGCTGGATGCCGCGGTCCCGCATGCGCTTGACCCAGACCTGGACCGCATGGGCATCGAAGGTCATGTTGGAGACGACGTGTGTCGCGTGCTCGCGCTTGTCCCACATGGACTGGATCGTGACGTCGTCGGAGATGGCCGGGTGCGACTCCGGGTAGCCGGTGACGCCGACGTTGCGGAACGGGTTGCCGATCGCCGCGAGGTCCTTGAGCAGGTCGACCGCGCCCTCGTACGGACCGGCCGGCGGTGTCTGATCCCCGGCCGGGCAGAACACCGTGTCGATGCCCGCCGCCAGCAGCCGCTGGCTGATGTCGTGGAGCTCGTCCTTGCCGGAGACCATCCGGGCGGCCAGATGCGGCACCGCACGGTAGCCCTCCGCCGCGAATTTCTCGGCCAGGCTCAGGGTGGCCTCGAGTCCCTTGCCGGTGGACGCCGTGACGGTGATCGGGATGTCCTTCGGGACGTTGGTCAGCACCTTCTCTTCGATCGTGGCCGTGGGAAGGACTTCGTACCGGGCGTGCTCCAGTAGCCGCCGCATGGCCGGGGAAACCTTGATGTTGCGCATTGGGCAACTCGATTCACATAGCGCGACACTGACGGCCAAAATGTAGCGCAGGAAACACACCGTCCGACAGGGTCGCGGGCCGCCGCTCGCAGGGCCGAGGGGCCACTCTCCGGTGGGCCACCGGGCCCATCAACCACGGGCCATCAACCACCGGGCTACGACGTGCCGGCCAGCAGGTGCCTGGCCATCACCACCCGCTGGATCTGGTTGGTTCCCTCGTAGATCTGGGTGATCTTGGCGTCGCGCATCATCCGCTCCACCGGATGGTCGACGACGTAGCCGGCACCGCCGAGGAGTTGCACCGCGTCGGTCGTGATCCGCATGGCGACATCGGAGGCGAGACATTTCGCCGCGGCGCCGAAGAAGGCGAGGTCGGCGTCCGTCCGGTCGGACTTCGCCGCCGCCGCGTAGACCAGCTGCCGGGCGGCCTCGAGCTGCATCGCCATGTCGGCGAGCATGAACTGCACGCCCTGGAACTCCGCGATCGCCTTGCCGAACTGCTTGCGCTCCTTGACGTAGCCGACCGCGTAGTCCAAGGCGCCCTGAGCGATCCCGATCGCCTGGGCCCCGATCGTCACCCGGGTGTGATCGAGGGTGCGCAACGCGATCTGCAGCCCGGTGCCGACCTCGCCGACTCGCCGGTCGTCACCGATCCGCACCCGGTCGAAGCTCAGCTCGCAGGTCGGCGAGCCCTTGATCCCGAGCTTCTTCTCCTTCGGCGCCACCGAGAACCCCTCGTCGGAGGCCTCGACGACGAAGGCGGTGACGTTGCGACCGCGCGGACCGTCCGGATCCGTCACCGCCATCACCGTGTAGAAGCTCGAGACTCCCGCATTGGTGATCCACGACTTCTGCCCGGAAAGCACCCAGTCGTCGCCTTCGCGGACGGCACGGGTGCGCATCGAGGCGGTGTCCGAACCGGCCTCCCGTTCGGACAGGGCGTAGGAGAAGCCGCCCTCGCCGGCGGCCAGGGGCGGCAGGTAGCGCTGCTTGAGCTCCTCCGAGCCGGCCAGCATGAGGGGCAGGGAACCCAGCTTGTTCACCGCCGGGATCAGCGACGAGGACGCGCAGACCCGGGCGACCTCCTCGATGATGATGCACACGCTGAGCGCGTCCGCACCCACGCCGCCGTAGGCCTCCGGGACGTGCGCGGCATGGAAGTCGGCGGCGGTCAGCGCCGTGGCGGCTTCGACGGGGAACCGCGCGTTCGCGTCCACGTCGGCGGCGTGGGGCGCGATCCGTTCCTGCGCGAGCTGACGCACCACGGCGCGCAGCTCCTCCTGGTCGTCGGTCGTGGTGAAGGCTCGCTCGCTCACCTCGGCGAGCCTACGCCGCGGCGCGCCCGTTCGGCCCGGTGCTCGCTCAGCCCAATCCGCGCGTGTGCTCGACCAGACCCGGCATCGCGCGTTCGATCATCTCCAGCGTGGTGGTGAAGCCGTCCTGCCCGCCGTACCACGGGTCGGGCACGCCCTCCCCCGGCAGCGCCGACGGGTCGAAGCTGGACAGCAGCGTCACGTTCGGATTCTCCCGTCCGGTGATCCGGCGCATCCGCTCGACGTGGATGTCCTCCATCGCCACCACGAGATCGGCCGAGGCGATCTCCTCCGCGGTGATCTGGTGGGCCCGGTGGCCGTCGGCGTCGTAACCGGCCTCGCGCAGGGTGCGCCGGGCGCGGGAGTCCATCGGGGCGCCGAGCTCCTCGCGACTGGTCGCCGCCGAGGAGACCCGCACCTGGTCCAGCCCGGCCTCGTCCAGGGCCACCCGGGCGACCCGCTCGGCCATCGGCGAGCGACAGATGTTGCCCCAGCAGACGAAAACGATGTGCGTCACGCCTCACACAGCCTTCAGGACGGGAGCGACCTCGCGCTCGAACAACTCGATCGTCGAGCGATCATAGGCGGCGTCGGCGAAATAGCAGATCGCATACCGCAGACCCAGTCCGGCGGCCTGGCTCAGATTCTCCGCCACCTGTTCCGGCGTTCCGACACCGGGAGTCCCGCGGAAGTTCGTCAGCGGGTCGCCGTGATAGTCGGGAAGAGCGCGGCGGTGATGCTCGGCAATGGCGGTCAGTTTCTCCTCCACTTCCGCCTCGTCGCGCCCCAGGACGATGTTGTAGTCACCGGTGCGCGTGATCTCCTCGAAATCGCGCCCGACGTCCCGGCAGTGATCGGCGAGAATCCGCGACTTGTGCCGAAAGATCTCCGGAGTGGGATCGAAATTGGTGTAGTCGGCAAATCTAGCCGCGATTCGCAGGGTCTTCTTCTCTCCCCCGCCCGCGATCCACAGCGGA
>JBDIAG010000411.1:0-4841 GCA_039812305.1 Actinomycetales bacterium
CGGTGGCCCTCGATCGCGGTACGCCGCTCGCCGTCGTCCTGCGCGCGCAGGCCGGTGACGTCCGGGAGGCATCCCGGCGGCAGCTGCTGGAGACCGGCGGCAAGAAGGAGATCGCCATGATGGCGCCGGTCGTCTTCCTCGTGCTCCCGGTGACCGTCGTCTTCTCGATCTATCCCGGGGTGGTGCTGCTCGGGACCCAGGGCCCGTGATGCCGTCCCTCGCCGAACCGCGCACGCCCGTTCAGAACGTCAATCTCAGGCACAACCGTTCTCCAAGGAGGATTCCCGATGACCGAGTGGATGACCCGCCGCTGGCTGATGCTGCGGCTGGACGATCCCGAACGCGGCGACGTGCCCGGCTGGGTGATGGTCACGCTGATGACCGCCGGCCTGGTGCTGGTGCTGTGGAGTGTGGCCGGGGACCGGCTGCAGGAGGTGTTCAACGCCTCGATGAACCGGGTGCTCGGCGGTCCCTGACCCGGCCGCGCGACGATGCGGGCAGCGCGGTCGTGGAGTTCGTCTCGGTGGTGGGCGTCCTCACGCTGATGTTCCTCGCAGTGCTCCAGCTGGCCCTGGTGCTGCACGTGCGGAACACGCTGATCGACTGTGCCGCGGAGGGCGCCCGCCTGGGCGGGCTCGCCGATCGCACCCCGGCCGACGGTGCGGCCCGCACCCGGTCGCTGATCGGGATGTCGCTGGGGGAGCGCTATGCCGGCGACGTCACGGCCGGGCGCGTCAGCCGCGACGGGATCGAGATCGTCGAGGTACGGGTACGGGCCGACGTCCCGGCGTTGGGGTTGATCCCGACCGGCCGGACGCTGACCGTCACCGGCCACGGCCTGGTCGAGGGCCCGGCGGCATGAGGGCCGGCCCGACGGACGAGGGCAGCGCGATCGTCGAGGTGCTGGCGCTCGGGGTGATGCTGCTGGTGCCGATGGTCTACCTGGTGCTCGTCCTCGGCCGGGTGCAGGCCGCGTCGTTCGCGACCGAGGCCGCGGCCCGGGACGGTGCGCGGGTGGTGGTCTCCGCCGACGACGGGGACGACGTCGAGGCCAGGGTCGTCTCGGTCGCCGGGCTGGCCGCCCGCGACCAGGGTTTCGCCGGTGACGGTCAGCCGGAGCCCACCGTCACCGTCGCCTGCGATGCCCGGCCCTGCCTGCGTCCGGGCGCCGTGGTCGAGGTGACCGTGCGGCTGGAGGTCGTGCTCCCGGCGGTTCCGGCGTTCGTCGACGCTGTCGTCCCGGCCCGGGTCCCGGTGCAGGCCACGTCTCGGGCGATCGTGGACCGGTATCGCGGATGAGGGTGCGGGCGGGGTCCGAGGACGGCCAGATCAGCGTCCTGATCGTCGGGTACGTGTGCGTCGCGCTGATGATGATCCTGGTCGCGGCCTCGGCGTCCTCGGTGCATCTGCAGCGCAAGCAGCTGCTGGGCCTGGCCGACGCGGCCGCGCTGGCGGCTGCGAGCGCGGCCACCCAGCAGAGCTATCTGGACGAAGGCGTGGCGCCCGGGCAGAGCGTGCCGCTCACCGACGACTCCGTCCGGGAGGAGGCGGAGAACTACCTGCGGCTCGCCCGGCCCCGGCTGCCGGTGCGGGTGGTGGCCCCGACCGGCGCCCCCGGCGGGCGGGTCGCCGAGGTCAGCCTGCGCACGAGGGCCGACCTGCCGTTCGTCGGCTGGGTGCTCCGCGGCTGGCGCACCGGGATCACGATCGAGGTCACCTCGCGCGCCGACGTCGAACTGTCCTGAACACCGCCGGACGGCGGGGCGGCCGCGGAGGATTCGGCCGGGATCCGCGCCGCGCCATAGTCTTTCGCCATGGTCGACACAGAACCGTTCGCCGACGTGCTCGGCGCGAACCAGGCGTGGGCGCACAGCGTCACCCACCCCGATCTGCCCGCCCGCGCCGCCACCGGGCTGGCCGTGCTCACCTGCATGGACTCCCGGATCGATCCGCTGGGCATGCTCGGCCTGGTCAAGGGCGATGCGAAGATCCTGCGCAACGCCGGCGCCCGGGTCACCCACGACGTGCTGCGGACCATGGTCCTGGCCTGCCATCTGCTCGGGGTCGACCGGATGATGATCGTCCAGCACACCAGCTGCGCGATGGCCTCGGGAACGGAGGCCGACATCCACGCCCGGATCGCCTCGGCCGGCGGCCCGGACACCCGCTCGATCGCCTTTCAGACCACGACCGACCAGGAGGGTGCGCTTCGCCACGACGTCCAGCGGATCAAGTCCTGGCCCTACCTGGTGCACATCGACGTCGGCGGGTTCATCCTCGATCTGGGCACCGGGAGACTGCGCCAGGTCTGCTGAGCGCGCACGCCCGGAAGCGAACCCGCCAGTGCTTCACGGTGCCGGCGGGTCGTGGAATATCCGCCGGACCCGCCCCTGTTGGCATCGGACATGGCCTCCTCCTCGTTCGACCCCAGGCAACTGCTCGCCGAGACCAAGCTGGGGATCCTCGCCACCATCAAGTCCAACGGCATGCCCCAGCTCTCGCCGGTCACCCAGTTCTACGACCGGGAGTCCGACGTCATCCTGGTGTCGATGACCCAGGGGCGGGCCAAGACGGCGAACCTGCGCCGCGACCCGCGCGCGGCGCTCGAGGTCACCCGGCCGGACGGCTGGGCCTGGGCGACCGCGGAGGGAAATGCCACGCTCACCGGGCCGGGAACCGACCCGCACGGCCCCGAGGTGGAGGCTCTGGTCGACTACTACCGCCGGGCCGCCGGCGAGCACCCGAACTGGGACGAGTACCGCGCGGTCATGGTGTCGGACCACCGGGTGCTGCTCACGCTCGCCGTGACCCACGTCTACGGCGCCCAGCTGCGCTGATCCCTCAGGGCCGGGTGAATCCCGGCAGGTGATCCTCCAGGACGTCGAGGACGGCCACCCGCCCGTCCAGCTGGCAGAGCACGCCGATGCCGCCGAGCCAGACCCGGTGGATCAGCACGTACTCCGGCGGCAGGTTCAGTTTGAGCCCCACCGCCCATTCCGGACGGCGCGGATCGTTGATGTGGGCGAACAGCTCCTGCAACCAGGTCCGGTTGAAGGTGAACACCTCGTGCTGAGCCGGCTCGAGGAACGGGCCGAGGTAGGCCAGCAGGCCGTCGGCGTCCGGGTGCATGCTGGCCCGGATGAAGCCCTCCTCCCGCAGGCCGGCGACGACGCCGTCGGCGTCGTCGAGCAGCCCGATCGAGAGCAGCCGGCCGATCGCCGGCGGCATCCCGTCCGGCAGCGCCTTCGTGGCGCCGAAGTCGAGGACGCCGAACCGTCCGTCCGGCAGCAGCCGGAAGTTGCCCGGGTGCGGGTCGGCGTGCAGCAGCCCCACCTCGGACGGCCCGAGGAACAGGAACTCCAGATAGCGCAGCGCCGCCAGGTCGCGCTGCTCGCGGGTGCCTTCGGCGATCACCCGGGATAGCGGGATGCCGTCCAGCCATTCCGAGACCAGCACGCGCTCGGTCGCGGCCAGCACCCGGGGAATGGCGAACTCCTCGACGTCGGCCAGGCCGGCGTGGAAGCGGCGCTGGGACTCCGCCTCGACGAGATAGTCCAGCTCCTCGGCCATCCGTTCGTTGAGCTCGGCCAGGATCGGCCCGATCTCGATGCCGGGGATCCAGGACGTCCCCACCCGCGCCGCCCGGCCGATCTGCGCGAGATCCGACATCAGCGCCTCGCCGGCGCCGGGGTACTGCACCTTGACCGCGACCGGCGTGCCGTCCTGCCACACCGCCCGGTGGACCTGCCCGATCGAGGCGGCCGCGGCGGGCGCGTCGTCGAAGCTGGCGAACTTCCGCCGCCATCCGGTCCCGAGCTGCTCGCGCAGCACCCCGTGGACGGTCGCGGCCGGCAGCGCGGGTGCCGAATCCTGGAGTTTGGTCAGCATCGACCGGTACGGGCCGGCCACGTCCTCCGGCAGCGCCGCCTCGAAGATCGACATCGCCTGGCCGACCTTCATCGCCCCGCCCTTGAGCTCGCCGAGCACCCGGAACACCTGCTCGGCGGTGCGTGCCTGCAACTCGGCGTTGACGAGCTCGGCCGGCTTGCCGCCCAGCCGCCGGCCGATGCCGAGGGCCGTCCGGCCGGCGTAGGAGACGGGCAGGCCGACCAGACGGGCTGTCCGGACGATGCCGGATCGGGGGACCTCGCTCACCCGGCCATTGTCCCCCGCCCGGCCGATGGCGCCACGCGAGTCCCACACCCATCCCCGGGACGGGATGCCGCGCCGTCACAGACCCGCCGGCCAGTTGCAGCCGCAGCTGCTGTGCATCGGCCAGTGCCGCACCGTCGGAACGGGCGGCTCCAGGTCGACCTCGATGGTGGCTCCTTCACTGGTGGCCGGCTGCCA
Organism: Actinomycetales bacterium; assembly: GCA_039812305.1. Taxonomy (GTDB): domain Bacteria; phylum Actinomycetota; class Actinomycetes; order Actinomycetales; family CAWJMD01; genus JBDIAG01. The sequence goes on from JBDIAG010000411.1 coordinate 4,351, forward strand.
GCCGTCGATCGCGGTCAGCACCTGCCCCGCGGCGATCGCGGCCACCAGCCGCACCAGCACCGGATCGCGCGCGCCGAAGCGGTGTCCGGCGGCCTGGCCGGACACCAGGGGCCAGTCCGGGTCGCGCTCGCGGCGGTAGAGATCGACGCAGCGCAGGCACGGGGTCTGTCCGGGACGCACCAGGGGCCCCACCACGGCGTCCCGCTCGCGCATCACCACGGGCAGGTGCGGCCGGTCCTCGCGCACGTGCCGGGCCGCGGCGGCGACCGGCGGCACCAGGTCCGAACTGAGCACCGCCAGATCGGCGTCGGTGCCGGCATCGGCGATCCGCACTCCGGTGACCGCCTCGGCGAGCACGTGGTCCATCCGCCGCCCCACCGCGGCCAGTCCGTGCCCGGGCTGGTCCAGATCGGTGTGATCCAGACGGCACTGGTCGTGCACCCGCACCGTCCCGAGCCCGGCCTCCAGCAGGGTGCGCGCCAGCTCGGCCG
>JBDIAG010000412.1:0-4836 GCA_039812305.1 Actinomycetales bacterium
CTCCTGCGCGGGAGCCAGGGCCGGGACGTCGATCCGGCCGACGTCGGCGCCGATCGGCAACTCCAGTCGCGACGGCAACTGCCTGCGGGAGGTGGTGCTGGACACCAGTATCCGGCCGGATCTCGAGGCGCCCGAAACCGGTTCGGCACCGAGCGAGTTCGTCCTGACCCTGGCGTGCGAGGACCAGCCCGGCATCGTCCATGCCGTCACCGGCTTCCTGGTGCAGCACGGCGGCAACATCCTGGAGAGCGGTCAGTTCAACGACCAGGCGGTGAACAGGTTCTTCCTGCGCATCCACTTCGAGACGCCGGGCGCCAACCCGGGCGTCGAGGACCTGCGCGCGTCGTTCTCGACGATCGCGGAGAAGTACGGCATGTCCTTCGATCTGTGGGACGCCCGGGCCCGCTACCGCACGCTGATCATGGTGTCGAAGTTCCTGCACTGCCTCAACGACCTGCTCTTCCGCTGGAGCGTGGGGGCTCTCAACATCGACATCCCGGTCGTCGTCTCGAACCACCGCGATGCCGAGGCGCTGGTGCGCTCCTACGGCCTGGAGTTCGTCCACATCCCGGTCACCAAGGACACCAAGGAGCAGGCCGAGCGGCAGCTTCTCGACCTCGTGGACGAGCACGACATCCACGTCGTCGTGCTCGCCCGCTACATGCAGGTGCTGTCGGACGCGTTGTGCCAGCGCATGTCCGGGCAGATCATCAACATCCACCACTCGTTTCTGCCCAGCTTCAAGGGCGCCAAGCCCTACCACCAGGCGCACGAGCGCGGGGTCAAGCTGATCGGCGCGACCGGACACTACGTCACCGCGGATCTGGACGAGGGCCCGATCATCGAGCAGGGCGTCGAGCGGGTCACCCACGCCTACACCCAGGATCAGCTGGTGGCCGTCGGGCGCGACGTGGAGTGCCAGGTCCTCGCCCGCGCCCTGAAGTGGCACAGCGAGACCCGGGTGCTGATGAACGGCAACCGGACCGTCGTCTTCAACTGATCGTCAACCTTCAACCGATCTTCGACTGACGAGTCCGCGCCGGGGCTCGGTGCCGAGCAGCCGCTTGTTCGCGCGCTGACCAGGTATGTGCCGAGCAGCCGGCGATCGCTGGCTGCTCGGCCGACAACCGGTCACCGCGCGAACACCTGGTCGGTCGCGCGGTGGGACTCAGCCCACGGGTGAGCCGACGATGTTCGCGACGATGCCGCGGATGATGTTCTCCCCGGTCTCCGTGCGGAGTTCGTCGTACCAGGCCTGGGTCGCGTCGGGGTCCTTCGCGTGGGTGACGTCGCAGCGCCGCCGGGCCCGCAGCACGAGTTCGGCGGCCCGTTCGTTGCGCCGGTTCTGATACCGCACCAGGGCGTCCTCGATGCCCAGGGTGTTGGTCTGCAGCGAGATCGCCAGGGCGACCGCGTCCTCCATCGCCTGGCAGCCGCCCTGGCCGATGTCGGGCGTCGTCGAGTGGGCGGCGTCGCCGAGCAGCGCGACCCCGCCCTTGGCCCAGGTGTGGAAGGGCTCGATGTCGCAGATCTCCACCCGGTTGGTGGTCATCGGGTCCAGCCGCTCGATCAACTCCTGCACCGGCGTGGCCCAGCCGTCGAAGTATCCCTTGAGGTCTCCGCGCAGCGTCTGGCGATCCTCCGGCAGGCCCTTGGGCAGCGGCACGTCGAAGAAGAAGTAGAACCGGCCGTCCGCGATCGGCATCAGCGAGACGCGCTTGCCCTCCCCGACGAACGTCGTCCACTGGTCGATCGGTGCCAGGGACTCGTCCCCGTCGACCAGTCCGTTCCAGTTCACGTAGCCGGAGTACCGCAGCTCGGTCGGGCCGCCGAGGATGTACTTGCGCACAGTCGAGTGCTGTCCGTCCGCGCCGATCAGCACGTCACCGGTGGCGGACGTGCCGTCCTCGAAGTGCGCGGTCACCTGCGATCCGTCGTCGACGATCTCGACCAGCCTCTTGCCCAGCCGCACCTTGTCGAGGCCGAACTCCTCGCGCAGCATCGCCTGCAGCAGGGTGCGCGACATCGGATACGGCTGCTGGCCGACCTCCTCGACCAGGGGCGCCAGGCTGAACTGGCACATCGTGTCGCCGGTGAGTCCGTCGACGTAGGCCATGTGGTGCATCGGCCCACCGATCCGGGCCGCCTGCTCGGCCAGGCCGAGGTAGTTCAGGCACTTCACCCCGTTGGACCACACCGAGATCGCGGCGCCCACCGGCTTGAACTCGGTGACCTTCTCGTACACCTCGACGTCGTGACCGTTGTTGCGCAGGGCGATGGCGGCGCACAGCCCGCCCATGCCGGCACCGATGACGATGACCTTCATGCTCAGTTCTCCTTCTCCAGGGAAAGGGCGTCGACCGGGAGGGTGCCGCCGGCGGCCAGCACCTGCTGCTCGTCCGGACGCACCTGCAGCGCCGGCGCCGCCGCCTCGTTGCTCGGGTCCTCCGGCTTGCCGGGGGCGATCACGTTGAAGACGATGTTCAGCAGGACGGCCAGGATCGCCGCGGCGGAGATGCCGGAGTGGAAGATCGTGCCGAACCACTGCGGGAAGCTGTGCCAGAACTCCGCCGAGAGGTTGGGCAGCACTCCGAAGGCCACCGACACGGCGACGATGATCATGTTGTTGTTGCCGTCGTAGTCGACCTTCGAGAGGGTGCGGATCCCGCTGGCGGCGACCGTCCCGAAGAGGACGATGCCCGCGCCGCCGAGAACGGGCTGCGGCACCACCCCGACCACCGCGGCCAGCCAGGGCGACAGGCCGAGCAGGGCCAGCACCACCCCGCCGGCGGCGACGACGTACCGGCTCTTGATCCCGGTCAGCGCCACCAGTCCGACGTTCTGCGCGAAAGCCGTCGCCGGGAAGGCGTTGAAGACCGGTGCGACGGTCGAGGCGAGCATGTCGGCGCGCAGGCCGTCGCCGACCCGCCGGGCGTCCACCTTCGTGCCGACCACCTCGCCGACCGCCAGCAGGTCGGCGGTGGTCTCGACCATGATGACGAGGATGACGATCGTCATCGAGATGATCGCGCCGGCCGTGAAGATCGGGCCGCCGAACGCGAACGGGGTGGGAATCGCCAGCGCCCCGGCGCCGGCGACGTCGAAGCTCGCCTGGCCGGTGAACAGCGCCACGATGGTTCCGACCACGAGCCCGAGCAGGATCGCCAGGCGGGACAGCACCTTGACCTTGCTCAGCACGAGCACGACGGCCAGTGTGAAGAGGGCCAGCAGCACCGACGGGCCGGCTGCGTAGTCGGGGTTGGGCTCGCCGTTGATCATGGCCTGCCCGGTGATCCAGCCGATCGCCACCGGCATCAGCGAGAGCCCGATGACGGTGATGATCGAACCGGTCACCACGGCCGGGAAGAACCGGACGATCTGCGCGAAGAACGGTGTGATCGCCAGCCCGATCAGACCCGCCACGATGATCGCGCCGTAGCCGGCACGCAACCCGTCCACCCCGTCGTCGGCGATGATCGCGATCATCGTCGACACGGATGCGAACGAGACTCCTTGCACCAGAGGCAGTTGCGATCCGAAGTAGGGCAGGCCGAGGGTCTGCAGCAGGGTTGCCACACCGCTGACGAACAGGCACGAGCTCAGCACCAGGGCGATGTCGGCGCCTTCCAGGCCGGCCGCCCCGCCGAGGATGATCGGGACGGCGATGACTCCGCCGAACATGGCCAGGATGTGCTGGAGGCCGTATCCGAAGGATCTCGCGAGGCCGAGCTTCTCGTCCTCCGGACGGTCCTCGGCCAACGGATCGGATGTGGGTCTGGTCAACAAAGCCATGTCGGTCTTCCTTGTCATCTCCGTCGAGTTAGTGCAGGGCTGAGTGCAACCGGAGCAGGGCGATCTCACGTAGTTGGAGGGCGGTCTCGATCCGTTCGGCCTCCGGATCGTTCGCCAGCCGCCGGATCAGTTCGGCGAGGATCTCCGGAGCCTGCCGACCGGCCGCGCGGATCAGGAAGACGTGGCCGAACGTGGCCTCGTACTCCTCGTTCAGGCGCCGCAGTCGTTGCTGGACGTCCCGGTCCTCCCCGACGCCGCCCTGTTCCCGGGCGGACAGCGCCGCCTCGGCCGCCGGACCCCGGTGGCGTTCCCCGATCCGCGGGTGCTGGGCCAGCGCCCGGGTGACGTCGCCGCTGGCCCAGTCGTGAGCGAGCTTGCCGGCCCATTCGATCAACGTCTCCCGGTCGGCGTACGGACGTCCGCCCACGACGGCGCCGACCCACCAGGGGATGTCGGCGCACGGCTGGACGACCGCCCGGGCCGCCTGCACCGGGGCCGCGTTGAAGTCGGCCAACAGCATCAGCCGGCCACCTCGAACCGCGCGAGGCCTCCGGTGTACTTCTTGCTCGGGGGCGCCGCGAACTCGCACGCCCGGCTGGTGGTCAGCCCGGCGCTGAGCAGTCCCTGCAGCACGCCGACGGCCGCTCCCACGCCGTCGACCACCGGCACCGAGAGGTCCTGGCTCAGCTGACGTGCCCAGCCGGCCATCCCGGCACAACCGAGGACGATCACGTCGCTGCGGTCGACCCGCAGCGCCAGCCGGCAGGTGGAGAGCACGTCGTTGTAGGCCTCGGGATCGGTCTCCAGTTCCAGCGGGCCGACGCCGCACGCGTGCACCCCGCCGCACGCCTGCGCGACCCCGTAGTCGACGGCCAGTTCCTTCGCGCGCCCGATCGTCCGCTCCAGGGACGTGACCACGCTGAACGACCGGCCCAGGTAGCACGCCGTGCGCATCGCCGCCTCGGCGATGCCGACCACCGGCCCGGAGGACAGCTCGCGCGCCGCCAGCAGCCCCGGGTCGCCGAAACACGCTATGACATAACC
>JBDIAG010000413.1:0-4813 GCA_039812305.1 Actinomycetales bacterium
GGGTCTACCTCCACTACTTCAAGCAGGGGCAGCCGTCCATCAACTGGCTGGACCCGACGTTCGCCGGCATGCGGCTGGTGATCGGCGACGCCCTGCACTCCCTCGGCGACCTCGGCGCGGGCGCGCTGCGCCTGGACGCCAACGGCTTCCTCGGGGTGGAGAAGTCGACGAACGAGGGCCCGGCCTGGTCGGAGGGGCACCCGCTGTCGGAAGGCGCGAACCAGATCATCGCCTCGATGGTGCGCAAGGTCGGCGGCTTCACCTTCCAGGAGCTGAACCTGACGATCGACGACATCAAGGCGACCAGCGAGCGCGGCGCCGACCTGTCGTACGACTTCGTCACCCGGCCCGGCTACCAGCACGCCCTGGTCACGCGGGACACCGAGTTCCTCCGGCTGGCTCTCAACGAGTGCCTCAAGGTGGGTGTCGACCCGGCCGGCCTCGTGCACGCGTTGCAGAACCATGACGAGCTCACCTACGAGCTGGTGCACTTCGCCACCCTGCACTCCGATGACGTGTACGCCTTCCGCGGGCGGCGCACCCGGGGCGGCACACTGGCGGTGCGCGTCCGGCAGGACCTTCTGGACGGCATCACCGGCGAGGACCGTCCCTACAACAAGGTCTTCACGACGAACGGCATCGCCTCCACGGCGGCGACGGTCATCGCCGGCGCTCTCGGCGTCACTGCTCTGGACGAGATCGACGAGACGATCACCCGCCAGATCAAGCAGGCGCACCTGCTGTTCGTCGCGTTCAACGCGCTGCAGCCCGGGGTGTTCGCCCTCTCCGGCTGGGACCTGCTGGGCATGCTCACCGTCGACGAGAGCCAGATCATGCATCTGCTGGCCACCGGCGACACCCGGTGGATCCACCGTGGGGCCTACGACCTGATGGACTCCGACCCGGACGCGACCGAATCCGGATCGGGCATGCCCCGGGCCCGCAGCCTCTACGGCTCGATCCCAGCCCAGCTGGCCAACCCGAACTCGTTCGTGTCCTCGCTGCAGCGGATCCTGTCCATCCGCAAGCACTACGGGATCGCGACCGCTCGGATGCTGGACGTGCCGGCGGTTGCCCACAAGTCGCTGCTGGTGATCGTCAACGAGCTGGCGGACGCCAAGCACGTGCTGGTGCTGAACTTCAGCGAGGAGGAGATCCCGGCCATCGTCATCTCCCAGCACCTCGTGCCGGGCTCGACCGTCATGGACATGACCACCGAGCAACTGCTCGGCGAGGTCTCCTCGCTCCACTCGCTCCTGGTGACCCTGCAGCCATTCGGCTGGATGTCGCTTCTGGTGCGCGACCCGGTTGCCGATGAGGACGAGGACGGCAACGACGACGAGGCGGTGTGACTCCGATCGATGAGGAGAGTGTTCGGACGGCGACTGCGATCGGGTGACCTGCGCGCGAGCATCGCCGGCTTCTGGCTGTGGTGGAGCGGTTCGGGCGCCCATGACGTCGCGGCTGCCCTGGACGCCGGCGAACCCGAGCGGGTCGAGCCGGAGCTCAGCGCACGGGTGGAGAGGATCCATCCCGGGCTCGCCTGGGAGTTGAGCAAGGGAACCACTGCCCGGCACCAGCTGGTGGTCACCGCCGCCGGCGATCCGCACCTGCGCGCCACCGCTCGCCGCTGGCTACACGCCTCGCCGGTGGAGAACCAGACCTGGGAGTTCCGCGACACACGCCAGCCCGCCGACATCGACGGGATGGTGCTGACCCTGGCCGACGCGGCGGTCAGCTTCGACGAGGCCCTGGTCGGCGCGCACGTCCAGCAGGCTCAGGTGGACGTGACGCTCTTCCACCCGGCGATGAGCGATCTGGACGACGACACCCGGATGGAAGTCGCCTTCCTGCTGCTCGACAGCACCCTCGGCGAGGCCGCGGTGGAGACCTGGCTGGGCGTGATCGAGCCGGTCACCCAGATCCCGTCGCACCCGATGTCACTGCGGACACTGCGCTCGGTGGTGGCCGAGACCGAACGGGAGACCACCCAGGGCGACGGCGTCTACAGCATGCTGCAGGCCACCACCCGCCACGGACCCCTGCTGGCGATGGTCCGCCAGCCGATGCGTCCGATGATCGCGCCGCAGCTGGACACCCACGTGCAGGTGACCGTGCCCTACCACGCGCGCAACGGCTCCGGCCTGCCCACGGCCGAGACCCTGGGCGAACTGCGGGCGCTGGAGGACCACCTGCTCCGGCTGGTCGGCGACGGCGCCCGCCTCGTGGTGCACGAGACCTGCAACGGCGAGCGCCGCATGCACATCTACGTGGACGGCGCCACCCCCGCCGCCGCCCAGATCGAAGCCGGCGTCCGGGGCTGGGAGAACGGCAAGGTCAAGGTCCGATCGAAACACGACCCCGCCTGGGAGCAGATCTCCCGCTTCCGACACGCAGTCCCCCGGGACGACGACGGCACCGGCCAGGACCAACCGGCCGACTGATGGCCTAACTCGGGCATATTAGATATGGCTGGCCTTCGTCGCCAGCCGCCACCCGCCCGTGCCGCGGACTACCCACTGCCAAGAGGGACGTATACCTCCCTTCTGGCAGTGCCTAACTCAAACGTCGATGCGCCACCCCTCTGTGGACGACCAACGGTTATCCACAGATACTAAATTGCTGCTAACCATGTCTTCAAAGCAGATCTATGTTCGCTTGCATGACGCGACGCGGACGAGCAGATGCCAAACGATGACAACGACAGGGCAGGCTGGCTGCCACCGCGCCCCTTCTCCAACGGCCATCACCTCGTTCTGCTGCGACCCGACAGCATCCGGTTCAGCCAGAACACCGTGAGCGGCCCCACCTGGTTCAACGGCGTCCAGATTCCCCTACCGGACCTACCCGAAGCGATCACCGTCGACGGCCGCTACGCCGGCGCTCCCATCGACGTCGTGCCGATGCCGGACGGCCGGCTCACCAGCCTCGACAATCGCCGCCTCTGGGCCGCCCAACGCGCCGGACTACCGCAGATAGCCGCCATCATGCACGGCCCGGAAGCACCCTTCACGTCGCACGAACAGCGGAAGCACATGGAACTCCGGAGAGCCCTCGTGGACAAGCAGGGTGCGCTCGGCTCGCCGGGCGCCAGGTTGTTCGACCGTGGACGTGAACCCACGACCATGTTCGAGGCGGCGCTATTTCGTTGCTCCAAGCAAGGCAGGCTCCGCTCAGGAGAACCGTTTCCACTTCTCGGCACGCTGGAGGAACCACGATATACGGGTGAGAAGCAGACACATCCATCACCCAATGCGACCAAGGGCGGGACCGAACAGACGCAGGCACGTGAGAATAGGGTCACGCAGTCCGCGCGGGTGAGAGACCTCTTGATAACCGAGTTATCCGCGCAATCCTGGCGGCTCAGAGGGCGCGGAAGGCAGGGAGGGCTGGAACGATGAACGGAGATCGAATGTCAATAGACGAGCGGCCGCTCGCACATGCATTCGCGGAGCATCTGACGGCGCGTAGTTCGGCTGCCGCCATGGTGTTGGCAGATCACCTGGCCGCGGCCGGTGAGGCCGCTCGCTCGGAGCTGTTGCGCGCGTTCGGCCAGCACGGTGACCGCGCCGTGGAGGCGGGCTGGTGGGCACCGGGTACGAGGTGTCACCTCAGCCTCGGGCTGCCCGAGGATGTCCGGGCAGGTGACCTATGGTTTGATCCACTAGAAGTATCGATCGCGCTGGTTGAACCCTGGCTACGAGACCCGGTATACCCCCTTGCACCCGACACGCCAGAATTCTACGGATGGGTACCGATCGACGCGGTCACATCGTGGCAGCTTCGAGGAGCCCACTACGTGGCCGAGGGTATTCCACAGTCCGGCGAATCCATCACGGCAGAGGAAGCCGACCGCTACTGCAACCTATTCAGCAAATCGCTGGCGGGCAGCCGAGATTGGATCTTCCTGCGGGAGGCCTACGGCATGGAAGTGGTCACCCGCATGTGGGGAGACCCTGATGCGGACCAATTCGGATCAGGCGGCGCTGTTTCTGGCAGCATCGAATGGATCAACCTCAGCGAGCTCCGCCAGTGGCCGCCACATGACGACTACGAGCCGCGAGAGGGCTCCGATCTATTCGAAGCAGGCCTGGCCTTTCGCGGATCCGCGAGCTATCGCATAGGTCTCTGGGCCGGCCATGGAGCGCTCCCCAGAACGTGGACCAGATAGTCCACCGACACCTACGAGTGTCGCCGGTCCCGTCCGCGTGCAGACCCGTTCCTCGGGTTGGTTCGGAGTGGGTGGTGGACCGGGTCGCGCCCGCCTGCAGCCAATCCCTTAGTCGTACGGTGCTGGTGCGAGGATCTGGTCCCGTCCGCACGCGCCAAGGCCAATCGCGCTGAGCGTCGTCGGTCGGACGAGTGTCGTCTCGCTCGGATTGGTGTCGGGTGAATCGTTCGTGACCGTGGGAGGGGCTTCGGGCGTGGTCGGGTTGTGATGGTTCGTACCACGATGTCGTGAGTGGGGTCGGCGGGCTGATGGATTGTCAGTGGTCGCTTGTATGTTCTAGGCATGGATGGAGGACGGCGCCAGACGGGCTCGAATGAGCCGGTAGCGGCCGGGTCGGCTGGTGCGGCTGACCCGGGCGTTGACGCCGTCGGTGACCTGGTCGACGGCATCCATCGGCAGCCGGGGCGGGCACCGGGGCCGGTGGTGGGTGAGGCCGGGTGGGCGATCCCCGGCGTCACCGCGGGCCTGTCTCCGGCACCGGCAGCGACCGGCGCCTCCGCTTGCCCAGCCGGTGATCGTGTTGATGCGGCGGCTGGTGGCGGCGACGGATCCGCGCCGGCCGCGGACCGCGATGCTGCCCCG
>JBDIAG010000414.1:0-4810 GCA_039812305.1 Actinomycetales bacterium
CGCGCGGCCAACGTCACGAGGAGATCGGAGTCGAAATCCGTCGTACGGTGAAGGGCGGTGGCGATCTCGGCGAAGAGCAGACCCAACTCGGCGACGTGACCGGTGCTGGATCCGCCGGGGCCGGGTCAGTCATAGAGAAACTCGCTCTCGCTCGGCCGCCGTGCATGGCGGTGCCTCCGCCACGGCGGCATCGAACTCCACCCTAGACGCCCGGCTTCGGCTCACACAACGAAGGCGGGCCGTACTCCGGCCGGCCACTCCGTCGTAACGAGGTTTCGTCGTCCGGCGACGGGGTAGGTGTCACGCCGATGAAAACCGTCGGCCGCCTCTCCAGCCTCCTGGCGTGTCTGCTGCTGGTGACGGGTGCGCCAGCGAGCAGAGCGTCGTCGAGGACCTGTCGAAGGTCACCGGGGACGCCCTGGCGGCGACCAGCACCGGCCGACTGACGTTCGCCCTGCTGGATCGCCAGCGGATCGGGCGCCCGCAGGCGGAGACGGCGTTCGTCGACATGACCCGGGAGCTCTCCACCGTCCACACGAAGCTGACCGGGATAGAACCGGTCGGGCCACGGGACGGCGCGCAGCGCGACGAGGTGCTGCAGGCCGTCCAGTCGGCCGAGCTGGCCGTGCTGGGCGGACGGGACTGCCTGCAGGAGCAGCGCGACTGTCGCCGGGCCCGGCAGCGACTCGCCGCGGCCGACCGGCAGCTGAGCGATCTCGACCGCCGGCTCGGTGGCGAGTCGTGAGACGGGTCGTCGCCGTCGCCCTGGGCGTCCTCACCGCGATCGGCGGATTCCTCGACATCGGCGACATCGTGACGAACGGCGTCGTCGGATCCAGGTTCGGGATGTCGCTGATGTGGGTCGTCGTCCTGGGCACGATCGGCATCTGCCTCTTCGCCCAGATGGCGGGACGGGTCGCCGCGGTCAGTGGCCGGGCCACGTTCGAGATCATTCGAGAGCGGTTGGGGCCGCGGATGGCGCTGGCGAACCTCGCCGCGTCCTTCCTGATCAATCTCATGACGGTGACCGCCGAGATCGGAGGTCTGGCCCTGGCCCTCCAGCTGGCGTCGAGCGTCACGTATCTGGCCTGGGTGCCGCTGGCCGCCCTGGCGGTCTTCGGGGTCGTCTGGCGGGTGCGGTTCCAGGTGCTGGAGAACGTGACCGGCCTCCTCGGACTGACCCTGGTGGTGTTCGCGGTGGCGGTGTTCCTGCTCTCGCCGGATTGGGGCGAGCTGGGCCGTCAGGTGCTGCAGGCGGATGCGTTGCGCACCGAGAAGGCAAGCACCTACTGGTATTTCGCGATCGCCCTGTTCGGCGCCGCGATGACCCCGTACGAGGTCTTCTTCTTCTCCTCCGGTGCGGTCGAGGAGGGCTGGACGGTCAAGGACCTGGCCGACTCCCGGCTGAGCGTCTTGGTGGGCTTTCCGCTGGGCGGCATCCTCTCGCTGTCGATCGCCGCCGGGGCGGCCGTCGTGCTGCGCCCGGAGGGAATCGCGGTGACCTCGTTGTCCCAGGTGGCGATGCCGGTGGCCCTCGCCGGCGGCAAGATCGCCGTGGCCGTCCTCATCGTGGGCGTGGTGGCGGCCACCATGGGCGCCGCGCTGGAGACCACCCTGTCCAGTGGCTACACCCTGGCGCAGTTCTTCGGCTGGCCCTGGGGCAAGTTCCGGCGCCCGGCGGAGGCCGCCCGTTTCCATCTGGTGATGATCGGATGCCTCCTCGTCGCCCTGGCCGTGCTGTTCACCGGGGTGGATCCGGTGCAGGTGACGGAGCTCTCGGTGGTGTTCTCCGCGGTGGCGCTGCCGCTGACCTATCTGCCGATCCTGATCGTGGCCAACGACCCCGACTACATGGGGCCGCAGGTCAACGGCAAGGTGACCAGCGCCCTCGGATTCGTCTTCCTGGTGATCATCGTGGTCGCCTCGGTGGCCGCCATTCCGCTTCTCATCGTGACCGGAGCCGGCCAATGAGCACCAGCGACAATCGCCACTATCCGGAGGATCCCACCCCGGCGCGGCGGCTGCTGGAGGGGCGCCTGCACCTCCTGGATCACCAGATCCTCGATGTCGGCGGAGCCCCCGTCAGCGCAGTCGACGACGTCGAGTTCACCGACCCGCCGAATGGCGAGATCCCCGCCGGCACACCGGCTCCCGAGGTGATCCGGCTGGTCACCGGGCTCAGTCTGGGCGCCCGGGTCTTCGGTGGCCGGCCTCCCGCCCGGCTCCTGCACCGGATCGCCTGGTCCGACGTGGTCGAGGTGGGCACGGCGCTCAAGCTCCGCCTGGCGGGCGAGGACGTGGAGGCGACGTGGTTCGAGCGCTGGGTGCGCGACCGGATCATCGGGCGGATCCCGGGAGGCCGGCATGCTCCTGAGTGAGCTTCTCGGCGCCACGGTCGAGTGCGAGGGAGCGAGGATCGGGCACGTCATCGACGTTCGCCTGGTGGCCGACGACGCCGGTCCGCATACCTCGGCGGCTCCGCGCCTGCATCTGCACGGTCTCGTCGTCAGCCCGCACGCGCGCACCTCGACACTCGGTTACGAACGGACCGGCCTACGGTCCCCCTGGCCGATCGCCGCGTTCGAACGGTGGACGCACCGCGGGGCCTTCCTGGTGCCGTGGGCAGACATCCGCGCCATTCGGGGCGATCGCATCGACCTGCGTCCGCGACACCGGCGCTACGCGCCGACGCTGCGGGACAATCTCGCCCGGGCCAACCGGGACGACGAACGCGAACACTGACGAGGTGCCCACGCGCGGTGCGGCGAGGCGTCCGTCACCGGGCGAAGCGCTCCCAGCAGGTCGTCCATTCGGCGACGAAGCGTTCGATGCCGTAGCGGTCCAACGCGTGTGCCCTGGCCCGGTTCCCGCACGATGTCGCCAGTTCCAGATCGTCCAGCAGGTCGCCCGCGGCCGCGGCCAGTTCCGTCACGTCCGTCGAGCGGGCGCCGGCCCCCTTGGGGACGGCCCGAGCCGCCTCGGTGGTCTCCAGCACGACGACGGGAAGTCCCAACAGCATCGCCTGGATCAAGGACAGTCCCAGAGACGTCCACCTGTTCAGATGGACGTACGCCCGACGGGTCGCCAGCGCCGCGTCGAGGTCGGCCGGGGCCAGGTTCCCGGCGAACCGCACGTCGGTCTGATGGGGTGCCAGCGCGGCCGGCAGCAGATCCGCGTCGATCCCGAAGGCGTCGATCCCGGCTCCGGTGAAGGCGGCGAGCAGATCGGTCCCGGTGGTGCGCCACCGGCGCACGGGCTCGTTCACGACGAAGGCCAGGCGGGGCTGGTCGCCGGTGTACCGCCGGCCGGGATCGGGCAAACCGTGTTCGATAACACCGGTCTCGGCCTCTCCGCAGTCCCAGAAGAGCCGGTTGAAATGCGTGACATGCATGATGGGCCAGTCGTTCTGGCCGGCGAGCGGGTGGCGGGTGTCCGGAACCCGTCCCGTGGGCGTGTTGTGCTCGAGGAAGACCGCGCCGATGTCGCGGCCCGGGCGCCGGCGCACCAGCCGCTCGGCCGCCTCGACCTCGATCGGCCGTTGGGCCAGGATCAGATCCGGAGGGGTGTCGCGCAGCTGCTGGACGGTCACCTCGCGCAGCGTCGCCGGCCCGGGCCGGCTCGATCCGGCCCGCAGCCGGGCCAGACCCTTGCCGGTCAGCTCCGCCGGCAGGTCCTCGGCCCCGGGATCGCGGAGGAACCAGAACTCATCGGGCGCCTGCGCCAGGGCGTCGGTGTAACCGCCGTGGACGTCCCACATCAGGATCCGCACGCGGCACCGTCCTCGGCGCGAGGGGTGCGCGGGAGCAGCAGCCGGCGGACCCGGCCCACACTGCGGCGGCGATGGTGACGTGCCCGCACGGCCGGTGGCACCCGGCGCAGAGTGGAGTAGTGCGCAGGTCCGGTCGGGGAGGGTGGCGGCAGTAGTTCCGGACGCCGGGCCAGCGCGACGATCGCCACCTCGAGGGTGCCGAGCACCACCTCCTCACCGGGGCACCGGTGTCCCGATTCGACCGACCCGCCGCCCTGCGGAATGAGGGCGTCCGGCTCCGGTACCCCGTGCAGCAGGCGCTCCGGGTCGAAGCTGTCGGGATGGGTCCAGACATGCGGATCGTGTGTCGTGCCGTGCACGTCCAGGACCACCAGCCCGCCTCTGGGCACGCGCAGGCCCAGGACGTCCTGCCGGGTGCGAGCCCGGGCCACCAGCACGGGGACGAAGGGGGACAGCCGCCGTACCTCCTGGGCGAACGCCCGGGCGGCCGGCCGGTCACCGGCCGCGATCCGCTCCCGCCACTGCGGTCGGGCGGCCAGGGCGGCCCCGGCCGCCGGGATGAACCAGGCGACCGCGATGGTGGGACGGACGAGGTTGTGAAGCTCGGTTCCGGCCACCGTGACCGGAAGCCGGCGACCACGGGAATCGGTGAACGCGGCCACCCGCTGCACGGGCGTGATGGGTGGATCGGCCGGGTGGCGTCGGGCGTTCCTGATCTGCCGACGCACGAAGCGGTCAGTGCGCCATCGGCCGAGCACGGCCCGCAGGTAGGGCCGCACCGGCGTGGCGAAGCCGTCCACCACGTCGGCGAACTGCCGGGCCCGCCGCCGGCGTTCGGCGTCGGAGACGGTGACGCCCGCCCATCCCAAGGCCGCGGCGGCCTGCACCTGCACGGCCAGCTCGAACAGGCAGTGCTCCGCTCCGGCGTCGTCCTCGATTGCGTCGTTTACCTTCAAGCCGTCTCAGGACCCAGTGGGCCGGCCGCTCGACTTCTGACCCTTCTCGAGGCCGGGAAATTCACGCTCTACGTGAACGATGTCG
>JBDIAG010000415.1:0-4810 GCA_039812305.1 Actinomycetales bacterium
ACCCCCTTAGGTAATACACCCCCACACCCCCGAAACCACCGCTGACCTGCACAAACACACCTCACCCAACCGATAGCCAGGAAACTCCCGCTAGCCGCCGCTAGCCGTTGGTCAGTTCGACGATATGTCCCCAGACCCGGTCCGCTCCGGAGTGCCCGGTCAGGCCGACCAGGACCACCGAGCCGACGGCGCCGATGACGACCAGGCCGCTCAGGACGGTGGTCACCGCGCCTGCTTTGCCCGGCCGCGCCCCCCGCTGCCGGAACCACCAGGCCACCGAGACGACGGCGAGCACCGCGGTGGTGATCGCGGTGAGGGTGCCGAACACGGCGTGCTGACCGGGATTGCCGACGCGCAGTGCGAAAGCCTGCCCGGAGAGCATGGTCACCAGCGTGGCCACGGCGGCCAGCAGGACCGCGATCACCGCCAGACCGGCGTACTTGCGCCGCAGTCTCGCGGAGAACACGACGAGGACGAGACCGATCGCCGCCAACGGGGTGAGCACGACCGCGGCGTGCACCAGCAGCGGATGCATCGGTAGACCCAGGAACGTGTCGAACATGGCGTGATCCGTTCTCTGCAGGCGACGACTCCGGGGGAGTCTGCCAACTGTGGCGTGGTCACCTGGGAATTTCCTGGGTCCGGTTCGCACCGATGTGGGTGATTTCTAGCCGGGATGTCCGTGGCCGCGCGGGAATGGATGCCGGAGTGTGTCCGGCCGAACGTGGCGTGTCCTGCCAGACGGGGCGGTTTTACGTGGCGGGTTTCCCGCGCCCGGCAGGACAGAATCCGAGTGGCAGGACACGAGCTGGGCGGCGGGACAGAATCCACGTCGCGGGCGATCACGCCTGCACGGTGATCGGGGAGTCCCGTGTGCCCGCCCGAATCGCACGGTGCAGCCGTTCGCCGGACGCGACCACCGCTCCGGGCCAGACGACGCACTCGGTGATCTCACCCTCGACGACGGCGCCCGGCCCCACCACGTTGCGCCCATCCACCACATTGCGCTGGCCCACCATGTTGCGCTGATCCACCATGTTGCGCTGGCCCACCATGTTGCGCTGACTCACCACGTTGCGCTGATCGACCACCTGGTCCGCATCGTGCCCGGCCGTCGCATCCTGCGCGTCCGCGGCATCGTGCCTGTCGGTCGCATCCTGCGCGTCCGCGGCATCGCCCCCGTCGGTCGCATGCAGGCTGGTCGCATGTTGGTTGGCCGTTTGCAGGCTGGCCGCATGCAGGTTGGCCGCCAGGTAGCCGGCGGGTGTGCCGGTGTCGATGGCGAGGCCTTCGTGCCGGACGAGTTCCAGCAGGCCCGCCTGTCGGGCCGGGGTCCACACCTGCTGGAACAGCCCGGACGGTTCGGGCCGTAGGTCGTCCAGAAGCCGTCCGGGAACCAGACACGCCCCGACGTAGCGCCAGCCGGCGGCGATCGGCTCGTCACCGCGATGGTCCGGCCCGGTGAAGTCCGGACCCGAATCCGTCTCGGTGACGAGCATCCGCACCGTGCGCCGGTTCCAGCCGTGCAGGAGTGGGGCCAGCAGACCGGCCCGCGGGTGGCCGGTGCGGGCGAGGTAGGCATCGCCGTTGACCAGCAGGACGTCCCGGCCGGCCCGCCAGCCGGCGAGCAGGGCGAGCGCGCCGGCCGTCCCCATCAATCGGGGCTCGACACTGACGTGAGCCTGGCCGCCGACCGCCGCGACCACCTGATCGGCCAGGTGGAAGGCGTTGACCGCCAGGTTGTCCGGGCCCGGTCCGCAGTGCGGAATGAGATAGTCCAGGGCGGCCTGCAGGCAGGTCGAGTCGCCCAGTGGGCACAGCGGCTTGGGCCTCAGATCGGTCAGCGGACGGAGCCGCGTGCCCAACCCGGCGGCCAGGACCACCCCGGCCACCCGCTGGCCGGACACGGCAGGACCGGGCACGGCAGGACCGGGCACGGCAGGACCGGGCACGGCAGTACCGGGCACGGCAGTACCGGGCACGGCAGGACCGGGCTCGACAGAATCAGGCTCGCCAGAACTGGGCTCGACAGAATCAGGCTCGCCAGAACTGGGCTCGACAGAATCAGACTCGGCAGAATCAGGCTCGACAGAAGCGGGTTCGGGAAGGCTCGGCACGGCTAGGCGTCACCGGCGGACTGTTCCCGGGCGGTGATCACAGCCTGCAGGATCTCCCGGGTCGAGTCGTCGGCCACGTCCACCTGGTCCAGCCGCAACCAGGCATACGTCTCGGCCTCTCCGCCGGGATGGATCTCCGGCTTGCTCGGCACCGAGAACAGGTAGATGACGTCGACCCGACGGACTCGTCCGTTCACCAGGCAGGTCGTCGGCAACCCGGCCGTGATCTCCAGGCCCGTCTCCTCGCGCACCTCCCGGACCACTGCTTCGGCGGCCTCCTCGCCCCGGTCCAGCAGGCCACCCGGCAGACTCCACCCCGGGCGGTGGGGCTGGCGCAGGAACAAGACCTCGTCGTCGCATTCGATCACGGCCACCGCGCCCACGGTGAACGACGGAGTGCCACTGCGGACGATGGTGCGTCGCATCGGGGCGGGCAAGGCACGGAACCCGCGCAGAAGCGTCCGGTAAGCGGTGCGGCGTAGTTCGACGGCGGACACCGCTCAACTCTAACGAGGACACCCGCCACCTTCGCCGGCACGTCCGTGGCCTCCGCGCCGAGCGGCCCGTTCGGACCTCGCCCGGGCGCGCTGCGATCCGAGGACCCGGGGAACGGCCACGTAACGTGCCCAATGGCAGCGTTATCCGCGTAGTTGCGCGATCATTCGGCGCCCAACGTCACCCTTCGCCGCAGACCCCGCGTGGGCCTCGGCGGCAGACACCAGAGTGGGCTTCGCGGCAGACCCCGGCGTGGGTTACGGGCCGGTGGCGTTGCGCAGTGCCTCCAGGCCGAAGGCGACCAGCGGCACGAGTTCGTATTTCCCGTTCGCCAGGTCGGCCAGCGGCACCCAGGCCGAGGCCGAGGTGCTTCCGTCCACCTCGACGACCCGCGGGGCGTCGCTGGATTCGACCCAGCCGGCGAAGATCAGCCGGACGGCGTGATAGTCCTGCGCCCGGGTGCTGTCCGGGCGGTCGATCGGGACGTGGAACGAGTCGACGTCGAGCAGGCGGCCGATCGTGACCTCCAGCCCGGTCTCCTCCCAGCATTCGCGGACGACCGCGTCGCGCGGGTGCTCGCCGTGCTCGACGCCGCCGCCGGGCAGGGTCCAGGCCCCGGGGCGACCGGTGCGCTGCGACAGTTGCGCGAGCAACACCCGCTGTGATTTCACCACGACGGTGTATGCGGCCAACCGTTGAACCTTGACCGCCTCAGGATCCGGCATCCACCGAAGGTATCGCGTCCATCCGCAGGGGTGTGGCCAGCTCTTCCGCCAGCTCGCCCTGCACGACGACCAGCGGGACCGGCGCCGGCGGGACACTGCGGACCCCGCTCGGCCGCGACCGGGACGACTTCTTCGTCTTCGTCTCCAGCAGCGTCGGTTTCGCCTGCAGCCCGGACAGCCCGTTCCAGGCCAGGTTGACCAGGTGGGCGGCCACCTCCTGCTTCTTCGGCTTGCGCGAGTCCATCCACCACTGCCCGGTCAATGCCACCATCCCGACCAGCATCTGGGAGTACATCGGCGCGAGCTTGGCGTCGAAGCCGTTGCGTTTGAAGGAGGCCGCCAGCAGGTGCTCGACCTGGCTGGCGACATCCGACATCAGACTGGCTAGCGAGCTGCCCGAGCCGCCCACCGGCGAATCCCGCACCAGGATGCGGAAGCCGTCCGGCGAGGCCTCGATGTAGTCGAGCAGGGCCAGCGCCGCGCGTTCGGCGAGCATCCGCGGATGATCCGTGGTGGCCAGCGCGTCGATGATCGAGGTCAGCAGACTGGAGATCTCGCGGTCGACGACCACCGCGTAGAGCCCCTCCTTACCGCCGAAGTGCTCGTAGACGACCGGCTTGGAGACCGCCGCGCGATGCGCGATCTCCTCGACGCTGGCGCCGTCGAAGCCCTTCTCCGCGAACAACTTCCGGCCGACGTCGACGAGTTGCTCGCGGCGCTGCGAGGCGGTCATCCGGGCTCGCGCCCGCCGGCCCCTGGGCAACGGCTCTGGATCCCTGCTCATGCTTCTCACTCCCGTCGGGGGCGGAAGGCTAGCCTCCGGCCGCCATCCGCGCCGCCTTCTTGGCAGCCGCCTCCTCGCGCCGGGCGACGAAGGCCGCGGACTGGTGGTCGAGCTTGTCGAGGAAGGCGGACAGCTCCTCCCGGGCGGCCTCGCCCTCGGCGTTGAAGCCGGTGCGCTCGAACACCTTCCAGTAGCGCAGGACGGGCATAAGCACGTCCTCGTAGTGCAGCCGGGGGTCGTAGATGCCGGCCTTGGCGATCGTCAGGGTCGACCGCTGGAAATCCGGCATGGTCGCGCCCGGCATCTCGAAGCCGATCACCTCGTCCCGGATCGCCTTCATCGTCTCGTTCGGCGCGATCGAGAAGGCGGACTGGATCATGTTGCGGTAGAAGACCATGTGCAGGTTCTCGTCGAGCGCGATCCGCTGCAGCAGCTTCTCCGCGACCGGACACCCGGTGGCCTTGCCGGTGTTGCGGTGGCTGACCCGGGTGGCCAGTTCCTGGAAGGAGACGTAGGCCAGCCCCTCGACCATGGTCTTCTCCTCCGAGTCGTAGCCCTGCGTCATGTGCACCATGCGCAACTGCTCGAGCTTGACCGGGTCGACGCCCCGGGTGACGACGAGGTAGTCGCGCAGCGCAGTGCCGTGCCGGCCCTCCTCGGCCGTCCAGCGGCCGACCCGGGTTCCCCAC
>JBDIAG010000416.1:0-4797 GCA_039812305.1 Actinomycetales bacterium
CCCGCATGCCGCAACGGATCGCGCCACCCTCGAAGGCCGGCCCGGCCGGCGCCGCGGTGGAGACCAGCGTGCTCCCGTTCGAGAGCACGATCTCGCAGTTGGTGCCGACGTCGATGAAGAGCCGGACGCGCTTGTCCCGGTCCATCCCGGTGGCGAGCATGCCGGCGACGATGTCCCCGCCGACGTACGCTCCGAGAGAGGGAAACATGATCGCCCGGGCGCCGGGGTGCACGGGCACGCCGACGTCGCCGGCCCGCACCACCGGAGGCTGCGCGACCGTGGTGATGAACGGGGCCACGCCGATCGGCTCGGGCGGGATGCCCAGTGCCAGCGCGGCCATCGTGGCGTTGCCGGCCACCGCGATCTCGTAGACGTTGGCGAGGTCGACGTCGGCCTCCTCGCAGACCTGCTCGGCCAGCTCGCGCAGCGTGTCACCGGCCAGCTGCTGCAGCCGGGGCAGCGCCTCGGGATCCATCATCGTCGCGCTGATCCGGGTGATGACGTCGGCGCCGAACGGCTGCTGCTTGCTCAGCATGGACGCCACGGCCGCCGGGGTTCCGGTGCCGAGATCGAGCAGGGTGGCGACGACGGTGGTCGTGCCCAGGTCGTAGGCGATCCCGTAACGCACGCCGGTCGTGTCGCCCGGCTCGATGTCGATCAGGACGTCGTCCACGATCACCGCGGTGACCTTGAAGTCGTTGTCCCGCAAGGTCATCGGCAGCGAACGCAGGGCGTGCAGGTCGACGGTGAGCTCGAGATCCTCGATCGCGTCGAGCACGCGCGCCAGATCCGGGCGCTGATCCGACAGGGTCGGTTCGGTGAGTTCCAGGTACCGCTTCTGCACCGCGGGCCGCAGGATCACCTGGCGGCCGACGCCGACGGTTGCCGCCTTCGGCCGGGTGGTCAGCGGTGGCACGTGGACGGTGAGGTCGGCGCCGGCCTGCACGAGGCAGGCCAGACGCCAACCGTTCTCGAGTTCCTCGCTGGTGAACGAGCGGGCGTCCAGGCGGGTGACCGGGGAGGAGCTGCCGTCCCGCAGCTGAACCCGGCACTTCTTGCAGGTGCCGTGCCCACCACAGGTGGAGTCGATCGCGATGCCGTTCCAGGACGCGGCGTCGAAGACGGTCACCCCCGCCGGCGCCGGCTCCGGCCGGTCGGTCGTCGTCTTACCGTCCGCCCCGGCCACCTGATAGGTGATCTGCACCCGTCCGGTGCCGTCGTGGGAGGCGGCCGCCTGGCCGCTGGCCTCGATCAGCCCCTCACGCCGGATCGAGTCGAGATCGACTCCCCGGGCGGGCCGTTCGCGAGGAACTCGAGGGGAGGTCACGGCGCGACGGCCTCCGCGGCCTGCTTCTTGCGGAAGGCGGTGATCCAGTTGCCGCCCCACTCGTCGTTGCCGAGGAGCAGGTCGGCGCCCTTGACGGCGGTGACGATCGCCGGCGTGCGCGCGTCCATGATCGCGCTGGTCATGCCGTTGGCCATCGCCATCGGCAGGAACGCCGCTCCCAGGGTGTGCCGGTCGGGCATACCGAAGGACACGTTGGACGCACCGCAGGTCATGTTCAAACCGTACTCGTCGCGGATCCGGCGCATCGTCTCGAAGGCCGACAGGCCGACCGTCGGATCGGCGCCGATCGGCATCGCCAGCGGGTCGATCACGATGTCGTTCATCGCGATGCCGTACTCCTTGGTGGCCACCTCGACGATGTGTCCCACCAGCTCGAGGCGGCGGTCCGCCTCCATCGGGATCTCCTCGGCGTCGTTGGGAAGCGCGATCACCGCGGCGTCGTACTTCTTGACCAGCGGGAGGATCTGCTCCATCCGCTCGTCCTCGGCGGTCACCGAGTTCACCAGGGCGCGGCCCTGGTAGACCGACAGACCCGCCTCCAGGGCTTCCACGACGGAGGAGTCGATGCAGATCGGCAGGTCGGTCAGAGACTGCACCAGCTTGATCGCCTGGGCCAGCAGCTCCGGCTCGTCGGTCAGCGGCACGCCCATGTTGACGTCGAGAACCGTTGCGCCACCGGCGACCTGCGCCGAGACGTCCTTGTTGATCGCGGACAGGTCGCCGGCCCGCAGCTGCTCCTGGAAGATCCGCCGGCCGGTCGGGTTGATCCGCTCGCCGATAAGGCAGAAAGGACGCCGGTGGCCGATCACGACCTCTGAGGTGGCGGAACGAATGGTGGTTTCGTGCGTTTCCACCGGGTAATAGCTCATGCTGTGCTCTTCATGCCTTTCTTGCCGGGACGCTGTGGTACATCACGGGCGCACCTCGCGAACGCGTGATATGCCAAGGGGCTCACGCGTTGACGAGGGCCCGCTTCTTGTGGAGGAGTTCCTTGGCTCGCTTGACGGTCGCCGACGCGTCGGCCGCGTAGCCGTCGGCGCCGACCGCGTCCGCGTACTCCTGGGTGACCGGGGCGCCGCCGACCATGATGATGACCTGGTCGCGGATTCCCGCCTTCTGGAAGGCATTGATGTTGGCCTTGAACATCGGCATCGTCGTGGTGAGGAAGGCCGAGAAGCCGACGATGTCAGGGTTGTGCTGGTTGACCGCCGCGACGAACTTCTCCGGTGCCACCTGGACCCCGAGGTCGATGACCTCGAAACCGGCGCCTTCGAGCATGATGTTCACCAGGTTCTTGCCGATGTCGTGCACGTCGCCCTTGACCGTTCCCATCAGGAACTTCCCGATGGTCTCGACCCCGGTCTCCGCCAGCAGCGGACGGAGCACCTCCATCGCCCCGGCCATCGCCTTGCCGGCGATGAGCATCTCGGGGACGAAGAAGTCGCCTCGCTCGAAGCGGGCGCCGACTTCCTCCAGGGACGGGATGAGGGCGTCGAAGAGCAGCGATTGCGGCTCCATGCCCAGATCGAGGCCCTGGTGGGTGAGCTTGAGCACCTCGGGCCCATTGCCCTGCAGGGTCTGCTCGAAAAGACCGGTGAGGATGTCCTCGGGGGTCATGCTGCTCCTTCCATCGGTTGGGTCGGGTGAGGCCGGCGTGCCGGCCAGCTTCCGGCTGTCATGCCGCACCTTCGGTGTGTGAGCGCCGCTGGAGCAGTTCCGACAGGTGGTCGGCCTGCTCGACGAGGAGCCGACCGAACTGGTCGACCCGCGGTTTGAGTCGGGCGGTGGGCCCGGAGATGCCGACCGCGGCCACCACCTGTGAACCCTGGGTGACCGGAGCGGCCAGGCCGGTGAGACCGACCTCGAGCTCGTCGATCGTCACCGCGAAGCCGGTTCGGCGGATGTTGGCGAGCTCGACCGCGTAACGGCGGGGCTCGACCATGGTGGCGGCGGTCAGCCGGCGCAACTGCGCCGGCTTGGGCAGCGCGCCGTAGGCATGCATCACCCGCCCCAGGGCGCTGCAATGGGCGGGCACCTCCACCTGGGTCCAGTCCTGCGTGCCGAGGAGGAAGCGAGAGTCGGCCTGGGACACGTGCACCACCGTGTTTCCCCGGGGGACGCCGAGGTTCACCGTCTCCCCGGTGATGTCCCGCAGCCGGTCCAGGATCGGCTGGGCGAGTCTGGTGAGATCGGCTTCCGGGTCGTGCTTGGCGGCGTACCGGGTGAACATCAGGCCCGGCAGGTAGTTCCCGTCGATGTCGCGCTCGAGCAGCGCGGCCCGTTCGAGCGCGGAGAGCAATCTCGACGTGGTGGACCGGGCCAGCCCGGCGGACTCGGTGAGCGCGGTGAAACTCACCGGTTCGTCGGCTCCGAGCACGAGGGCCACCAGCGCCGCCGCGCGATCGACGGCCTGGGTGCCGCTGCCGCTTCCCTTGCTCACTCGATCTCTCCGGTTCCAGCTGCGATGCCGATGGTGGGTGGCCGCGACGCCGGGTCTCCGGAGCCGCGGGGACTCTTGTGCAGGTGTTTCATGATGTGGAACCTTGTGCCCACAAGAGGAGGCTAGGATGTGGCCTCAGACCTCGTCAAGCGCTTCAACAGATCGACGAACCCCCGCCGCAGAAAGGCAGGACCACCGCGATGTTCCGGAACACGATGCCCCGCTACGAGATCCTCTCCGAGGAGGCGATGTCGAAGCTCGATGCCGGCTGGCGGCGTCTGGTGACCGAGATCGGGGTCGAGTTCATGAGCGACCGGGCACTCGAGCTGTTCCGCAAGGCCGGGCAGCGGGTGGAGGAGAACACCGTCTTCCTCGACCCCGACTTCGTCCTCGAGCAGGTCGCCAAGGCGCCCGCGGAGTTCGACGTGCAGGCGCGCAACCCGCAGAACAACGTCCACATCGGCGGCGACTCGATGGCCTTCGGCGCCGTCTACGGCCCGCCCTTCGTCCGCGAGGGCGACGTCCGGCGGGACGCGACCATGAACGACTACACGAACTTCGTGAAGCTGGCGCAGAGCTTCGACGCGCTGGACTCCGCGGGCGGCGTCATCTGCGAGCCCAACGACACCCCGCTCGATTCTCGGCACCTCGACATGAACTACGCCCTGATGACGCTCACCGACAAGATCTACATGGGCAACGTGGTCTCCGGCGAGAACGCCCGGGACACGATCGCGATGGGCGAGATCCTCTTCGGCGGGCGCGAGAGCATCGAGAAGACGCCGGCGTCCATCTCGCTGATCAACTGCAACTCGCCGCTGCGCTGGGACGACCGGATGCTCGACGCGCAGTTCGAGTACTCGAGTGCGAACCAGCCGGTCGTGCTCACCCCGTTCCTGCTGATGGGCGCCATGTCGCCGGTGACGATCCCGGCGGCGCTGGTGCAGCAGATCGCCGAGGCGCTCTCCGGGATCACGCTGTCCCAGCTGATCCGGCCGGGATCGCCGGT
>JBDIAG010000417.1:0-4782 GCA_039812305.1 Actinomycetales bacterium
ACCTGCGTACGCATCCACTCCAGAGCCGTGGCGCGCGGGTCGGCCTCGCCGCGCAGATCCAGTCGCCGGAGCTGCCATCTGCTCTGCCCGCGCGATCCGATCCGCTGCTGCGGACCGTCGTCGGTACTAAGGAACTGCAGCCGGAACACCGGGCTGTGGTCGAGGACGAGCTCGATCGCGCGGATCAGCAGATCGGCATCGACCGGCCCGCGGATGACCGCATACTCGGCCGTGTTGTAGGTGGCGTCGGGTGGACTGTCACCGGCGGGCGTGCCGCCCAGCTCATGCGCGAACCAGATGCCCCGCTGGGCACTGCTCAATGGGCGCCAGTCCACGGCCCCTCCAGGCTGATCGAGTAGGAGAGGCTAGCCTAAGTGCTCGCTCGTGGAGACTCGCCCGTGGGCCCCGGACCGCCGCCCCTTCGCCGTGGTCGGGTGCGGACGGGACCTGGGCTCGCCCGGCCGATCTGTGCTCTGGGAGACCCACGATCGACCGCGCGAACGTTCGATTCGAACGATGCGCGGTCCGTTCAGTCCGCGAACGTCGTGTAGCCGGTGCCGACCCCGGTGGGCGCGATCTCGTCAAGTTCGGCGAGGTCCTCGGCGGTCGGGTCCCATTGCAGGGCAGCCACGTTCGAGGCGATCTGGGCCGGCCGGGAGACGCCGGAGATGACCGAGGCGACGGCCGGCTGGGCGGCGAGCCCGGCGATGGCGACGTGCAGCAGCGGGACGTCCCGGGCGTCCGCATAGGACTGCAGCGCCTCCACCCGGTCGAAGTCGGCGTTGGCCAGTCGGGACGACTGCTGCTCCAGTCGCGAGCCCGCCGGCGCCTTCTCGCCACGCCGGTACTTGCCGGTCAGCAGCCCGTAGGCGAGCGGGAAGTACGGCAGGATCGACATCCCGACGGACTCGCAGGCGGGAGCGAGCTCGGCCTCGGCGGAGCGGTTGTAGAGCGAGTACTCGTTCTGGGCGGAGAGGAACTGGCTGAAGCCGTTCGTCCGGGAGATCCAGTAGGCGTCGACGACCTCCCAGGAGCGCATGTTCGAGCAGCCGATGTAGCGGACCTTGCCCTCCGCCACCAGCTCGGTCAGGGTCTCCAGGGTCTCCTCGATCGGGGTGATCCGGTCGGGCGTGTGGAACTGGTAGAGGTCGATGTGGTCGGTGCCGAGCCGGCGCAGACTGGCCTCGATCGCCATCCGGATGTAGCGGCGCGAGCCGCGAACCCCGAAATCGGGCCCGTTCCTGCCCTGCATGTCCATCCCGAACTTGGTCGCCAGCACCACCTGCTCCCGACGACCCTTCAGCGCCGCGCCGAGCAGTTCCTCGCTGGCGCCGAGACCGTAGGTGTCCGAGGTGTCGAAGAAGGTGATCCCGGCGTCCAGCGCGGCGTCGACGATCGCGACCACCTCCTCGGCGTTCGTCCGAACCCCGAAGGCGTTGCAGCCCACCCCCAGGCGGGACACCATGAGCCCGCTGGCACCCAGCGGCGTGTAGGTCATCTCAGTCATGTGCTCACGCTATCCGCCGGCTCTCAACGCCGACCGGGTGGTGGACGACGACCAGCCTTGCGTGCGGACCCACTCCCCGAGTGGAGGAGTGATGTCGCTGCGCAACGGGAACAATCCACGTGGGGGTGGCTCGCAGCGATCGACCGCGGCGGGCTGATATCGCGTTCGGGGCAACCGCCCCGGCCGTCCTAGACTTGTCCCTCGTGTCAGCTCCGAACTCCAACTACGACCCGGTCGAGGTCGCAGCCCTGGCCCCCGAGGCGCTCGCCGCCGCCGTCGAGGCGGCCGAGCAGGCCTTCGCCGCCGCGTCGAACCTCGACGAGCTGAAGCAGGCGCGGCTCGCTCACGCCGACGGCACCAGCCCGCTGGGGCTGGCCAACCGCGAGATCGGAGCCCTCCCGCCGCAGGCCAGGGCCGAGGCCGGCAAGCGGGTCGGGCAGGCCCGGGGGCGGGTCAAGCAGGCCCTCGCGCGCCGCCAGTCCGAGCTGGAGGCGGAACGGGACGCCCGCGTTCTGGTCGAGGAGACGATCGACGTCACGCTGCCCACCGACCGGCATCCGGCCGGGGCGCTGCATCCGCTCACCACGTTGATGCGGCAGATCAGCGAGGTCTTCGTGGCGATGGGCTGGGAGATCGCCGAAGGCCCCGAGCTCGAGGCCGAGTGGTTCAACTTCGACGCGCTGAACTTCACACCGGACCACCCCGCCCGGCAGATGCAGGACACCTTCTTCGTCGACCCGCCCGGCTCCGGTCTCGTGCTGCGCACGCACACCTCGCCGGTGCAGGCCCGTGCCCTGCTCGATCGCGAGCTGCCGGTCTACATCGCCTGCCCGGGCAAGACCTTCCGCACCGACGAGCTGGACGCCACGCACACGCCGGTCTTCCACCAGGTCGAGGGCCTGGCGGTCGACAAGGGCCTGACGATGGCCCACCTCAAGGGCACGCTCGACCACCTGGCCGAGGCGATCATCGGCCCGGGCCTGACCACGCGGCTGCGGCCGTCCTTCTTCCCGTTCACCGAGCCGAGCGCGGAGATGGACCTGCGCTGCTTCGTCTGCCGCGGCCGGAACGAGAAGTGCCGCACCTGTGGCGGTCTCGGCTGGATCGAGTGGGGCGGCTGCGGCATGGTCCACCCCAACGTGCTGCGCGCCTGCGGCGTCGACCCCGACGTCTACAACGGGTTCGCGTTCGGCATGGGCATCGAGCGGACGCTGATGTTCCGCAGCGGTGTCGCGGACATGCGCGAGATGGTCGAGGGAGACGTCAGGTTCAACGCCCAGTTCGGGGCGCAGTACGGAGTGGAGGGCTGATGCGCGTCCCGTTGAGTTGGCTGGCCGAGCTGGTCGACCTGCCGCAGGGCGTCACCGCCGAGCAGGTGGCGACCGACCTCGCGCGGGTCGGCATCGAGGAGGAGGCGATCCACACCTCGGGCGTCACCGGGCCTGTGGTCGTCGGCCGCGTGCTCACCCGCGTCCCGGAACCGCAGAAGAACGGCAAGACCATCAACTGGTGCACCGTCGACGTCGGCCCGGAGCACAACGGCCCGGAGGGCCACCGTGGAATCGTCTGCGGGGCCCACAACTTCGAGGCCGGCGACCTCGTGGTCGTGACGCTTCCGGGCACCAGCCTGCCCACCCCGGACGGGCCGTTCGTCATCTCCGCCCGCAAGACCTACGGCCATCTCTCGGACGGCATGATCGCCTCCCAGCGCGAGCTCGGCATCGGCGACGACCACGCCGGGATCATCGTCCTCACCGACCTCGGCCTGACCGGGGAGCCCGGCGACGACGCGCTGGCCCTGCTCGGCCTGGACGAGAAGATCGTCGAGGTCAACGTCACTCCCGACCGCGGCTACGGGTTCAGCATGCGGGGGATCGCTCGGGAGTACGCGCACGCCATCGGCGCCACAGACATGCTCGCGAGCCGGGGAGACCGGCGCGGCCTTCGGCCGGACGAACCGCGACCAATCTTCCGCGACCCCGCGGACGTCGAGACCCCCGCGGTCACCGAAGGCGCCCATCCGGTCCAGGTGCGGGACGACGCGCCGATCCACGGCCAGCCCGGCTGCGACCGCTTCGTCACCCGGGTGGTCCGCGGCGTCGACCCGCAGGCTCCGTCGCCGGGGTGGCTGCGGCGACGGGTCAGCCAACTCGGCATGCGCCCGATCTCGCTGGCCGTGGACGCCACCAACTACGTGATGATGCTGGTCGGCCAGCCCTTGCACGCCTACGATCTCGACACCCTGGCGCCCGAGGGGATCACCGTGCGGCGCGCCCGGCCGGGGGAGAAGCTCACCACGCTGGACGACGTGGCCCGGGTGCTCCACCCGGAGGATCTGCTGATCACCGACGGCCCGGACGGGCGGAACATCATCGGCCTCGCCGGGGTGATGGGCGGGGCGAGCACCGAGGTCGGCCCGTCCACGACGAACATCCTGGTCGAGGCGGCTCACTTCGACCCCATCTCGATCGCCCGCACGGCGCGCCGGCACAAGCTGCCGAGCGAGGCGTCCCGCCGGTTCGAGCGCGGGGTCGACCCGCAGGTCGCGCCCGTCGCCGCGGAACTGGTCGTGCGGCTGCTGGTCGAGTACGGCGGCGGCACGCCTGGCCCGATCGGCGACCTGGACGACACGACGGCCCCCGCGACGATCGCACTGGACGCCGGGCTGGCCACCCGCCTGGTCGGCGTCGACTACGACACCCCCACGGTCGTCGCTCGCCTGCGCGAGATCGGCTGCGCGGTGGACGTCGACGGAGACGAGCTGACCGTCACCCCGCCGACCTGGCGCCCGGACCTCACCGGCGGCGCCGAACTGGTCGAGGAGGTCGCCCGGCTCGAAGGCTACGACGCGATCCCGTCAATGTTGCCGGTCGCTCCGGCAGGCACCGGCTTGACCCGAGCCCAGCGCGGTCGTGCGGCGGTGGCCCGCAGCCTGGCCCAGTCGGGGTGGTCGGAGGTGCTCACCTACCCGTTCACCTCCGAGACCACGCTGGACGCGCTCTGTCTGCCCGCCGATTCCCCGGAGCGTACGGCGGTGCGGCTGGCCAACCCGCTCTCCGACCAGGCCCCCCTGCTGCGCACCCAGCTGCTGCAGACCCTGCCGGCGGCCCTGCACCGCAATCTGTCCCGTGGCACCACCGATCTCGCGCTGTTCGAGATGGGCATGGTGACCCGGCCGCAGCGGCTGCCCGCGGAGGGCGACGCCCCGCTGCCGGGCGTCGCCGACCGGCCGAGCGCCGCCGAACTCGACGGCCTCTACGCGGGCGTGCCCGCCC
>JBDIAG010000418.1:0-4776 GCA_039812305.1 Actinomycetales bacterium
AACGACGTTCGCCATCGTCGGATCGTCCAGTTCGTCCGCGAGCTCGCCGCCGGGAGCGTCGGTGAGCTGGGTGGGATGGGCGTGATGACGGCCCACCTGCCAGCCGCGGGCGTCGGTGAGGGGACTCTCGTCCTCGTAATCCCACCGGGCCCGCCCGACCTTGCTCCCCAACGGGGTGGCGTAGGCGTTGACGACCTGGGCGGAGAGCAGCATCGGGTTCGCGGCCGGGTCGGCGGGATTGCTCACGCCGTACTCGGTCTCGATCCCCATCACACGGCGGACGCCCATGCACACTCCTTCGTTGGCCGCTCCCAGCCTAATGAACCGATCGGACGGACCCGGACCCAGGACTGCCGGGCGGGCCGGTGCCGCTGCCCGCAGCCATCGATCCGGGTCGTCCCCGCCCCGGTTCAGTCCTCTTCGGCGAGGATCGCGTAGAGCTTCTTGCGGCTCTCCACGAGCACCTCGGCGGCCGCGCGACGCTGGGCGTCGCTGCCGTTGGACAGGATCTGCCAGGCAGCCCCCATCAGCTTGCCGACCTCGGGCTTCAGCGCGGAGAAGTCGCCGGAGTCCTCCGGCTTCTCACTGAACGGCCGCCACACGTCGGCGAGTTCCTCGGGGTGCTCGACCACGTAGGCCTTGCCCGCCTCGGAGAGCTGCATGACCTTGCCCTTGGACATCGGGTCCGGCTCGATCAGGCCCTCGTCCTCCAACTGCTGCATCGTGGGGTAGACCGAGCCGGGGCTCGGCTTCCACACGCCGCCCGAGCGCTCGGAGATCTGCTGGATGATCTGGTAGCCGTTGAGCGGCTCGGTCGCGAGCACGTCCAGGATGGCGGCCCGGACGTCCCCCCGCTTGGCGCGGGGCCCGCGAGGGCCACGCTGACGCGGGTCGGGCGTGCCGAAGATGGCGGCCAGCCACGGCGGCGGACCTCTCCGGTGCCCCGGGCCCCAGTCGCCCCAGCCGCCGGGGCCGTGCCCCTGCCAGCTGCGGCCGTCGGGACGACGTCGGGCACGACGGCCGAAGCCCTCGCCGAAGTCGAACTCTGCGGAAAAAGTGTTCTCGGACATGACATGTCCCCTTTCAGAGGTGGCCACGGAGGAGCCGGCGACCGGGTGCCGTGGCGCGATGTGTGTGAGTGGCCGGCCTCGCGGGCCGGCGAGATACCGCAACGAGCAGTTCGAGATTCACCAACGACTGCTTGCGATATATCGATAAGTTACGTCCGAGGTTCGGGGATGTCAAGATCCCGGCGCCATTCGTGTCAACCCGCGTCCCGTCAAGCAGGTGAACCTGTGACGGAGAGGCTGATCGAGGCCCCCGGATGCGGGATCGCCAGCCGGGCCGCACGTACCGTAGAGACATGCCCACCGACCTCAGACCGAAGCCGGTACAGATCGGAAAACCCCTGCTCACCGCCGCGGTCGTCGACGCCGCGGCGATCCTCGCCTTCGCGGCGATCGGCCGTCGATCGCACGACGAGACCGTCGGCCTGCTGGACGTCGCCCTGGTCGCCTGGCCGTTCCTGGTGGGCGCTCTCGGCGGCTGGATCGTGACCCGGGCCTGGCGAGGCCCGCTGTCGCTACGGGTCGGCTTCGTGGTCTGGGCCGCCGCCTGGTCCATCGGCATGACGCTGCGATGGCTGACCGGTGGCGGAGTCGCGCCGTCCTTCCTCGTCGTCGCGGGCATAGCGCTGGCCGCCCTGGTGCTCGGCTGGCGGGTCGTGGTGGTCGTCGCGCGGCGGTTCATCGCCGCTCGCTGAACCGGCCTCGGCCGGAGCGCACTCGACACGGGGAGCGTCGCGTCAGTCCACGGGTCCCTCGTACACCCACCGGCCGGCGCGCCGGGCGAAGCCGCTGTTCTCGTCCAGACTGTGGTTGCCGGTGGCGTCGCGATAGCGGGCGGTGAAGCGCACCGTGCCCGAGGCGTCGGTCGGGCCACCCGCGGAGGTCTCGTGGACGACGAGACCGAGCCAGGCGACGTCCGGATCGAGGCGCAGATCCCGCGGCCGCGTCCGCGGATGCCACGAACGGATGAGGTGGTCGAGGTCGCCCAGGGCGTAGGCGGAGTAGCGCGAGCGCATCAGCTGCTCGGCCGTGGTCGCCAGGGTCTCAGCCCGCAGCAGCGGCCCGCAGCAACCGTCCAGCGACGAGCCCGACCCACACGGACAACTCCGCTGCAGGCCGGGCATCCGTCGCGTGCAGGCTTACAGGTACTGGCCGGTGTTGGCCACCGTGTCGATGGTCTTGCCCGGCTCCGAACCCGTCTTGCCCTGGATGATGGTGCGGATGTAGACGATCCGCTCGCCCTTCTTGCCGGAGATCCGTGCCCAGTCGTCCGGGTTGGTGGTGTTGGGCAGGTCCTCGTTCTCCTTGAACTCGTCCACGCAGGCGCTGAGCAGGTGCTCGACCCGCAGCCCCTTCTGCCCGTAGGTCAGCAGATCCTTGATCGCCATCTTCTTCGCCCGGTCGACGATGTTCTGCACCATCGCGCCGGAGTTGAAGTCCTTGAAGTACAGGATCTCCTTGTCGCCGCCGGCGTAGGTGACCTCGAGGAACTGGTTCTCCTCGGTCTCGGCGTACATCCGCTCCACCGTGGCGGTGATCATCGCCTCCACGCAGGCCTGTGCGTTGCCGTCGTGGTGCCCGAGGTCCTCGGCGTTCAGCGGCAGATCGGGGGTGAGGTACTTGGCGAAGATGTCGCGGGCCGCCTCGGCGTCCGGGCGCTCGATCTTGATCTTCACGTCCAGCCGCCCCGGCCGCAGGATGGCCGGGTCGATCATGTCCTCACGGTTGGAGGCGCCGATCACGATCACGTTGTCGAGCCGCTCCACGCCGTCGATCTCGGCGAGCAGCTGCGGGACGATCGTGGTCTCGACGTCGGAGGACACTCCGGAGCCGCGGGTGCGGAACAGCGACTCCATCTCGTCGAAGAACACCACCACGGGCGTGCCTTCGCTGGCCTTCTCCCGGGCCCGGGCGAAGATCAGCCGGATATGCCGCTCGGTCTCGCCGACGTACTTGTTCAGCAGCTCGGGGCCCTTGATGTTGAGGAAGTAGCTCGCCACCTGCTCGCTGCCGAGCCGTTGCGCGGACTGCACGGCCAGCGAGTGCGCGACCGCCTTCGCGATGAGCGACTTGCCGCAGCCGGGCGGCCCGTACAGCAAGATCCCCTTGGGTGCCTTGAGGCCGTGCTCGCGGAACAGGTCGGGGTGCAGGAAGGGCAGTTCCACGGCGTCGCGAATCTGTTCGATCTGAGCGCCCAGACCACCGATGTCGGTGTAGTCGATGTCCGGGACCTCTTCCAGGACGAGCTCTTCCACCTCGGCCTTGGGGATCTTCTCGAAGATGAAGCCGGACCGCGGCTCGCAGGTGACCGCGTCGCCGACGCGCAGCTTCTGCTCCTCCAGGGAGCCGGCCATCCGGACCACGCGCTCCTCGTCCGCCCGGGCCAGGACCAACGCGCGGTCGGCGCCGATGAACTCCTTGATCGTGACCAGTTCACCGGTCCGCTCGTAGGCACCGCCGGAGACGATGTTGAGCGCCTCGTTGAGCATGACCTCCTGGCCCGGCCGCAACTCGTCGCTCTCCAGGCCGGGGCCGAGACCCACGCGCAGCTTGCGGCCGGACTGGATGATGTCGGCCGTGCCGTCGTCGTAGGTCTCCAGGAGCGTCGCGTAGCCGTTCGGGGGCTGCGCGAGTCGCTCGACCTCCGAACGCAGCGTCAGCAGCTGATCCCGGGCGTCGGTCAGGGTCTTCTGCAGTCGCTCGTTGCGCCCGGAGAGTTCCCGGCTCTGCTGTTGCAATTGGGCGGCCCGATCCTCCAGGGCGCGCACCCGGGCGGGTTGTGCGGCGAGCCGGCCACGCAGGTCTGAGATCTCGATCTGCAGAGCGGCTATCTGGCGCTGCAGTTCCTCGGTGCTGTGCTCGGTCATCGTGCACCTCCGAATTCCGGTCCGTTGCTAGACGTTAGCTCGCCACACCCCAACATGCGCGCACCGACAGGCCTGCTGTGGCGCATCACGCACTTCTTTGCTCTGTAGGAGGGACATGTTGAAGTTTTCGTACCGACTCGGTAAACGATCTGGTCGGTCGATTACGTTCCACCCTTGAGGCTCAACCTACGAGAATTCGTCCTGTTTGAGGTGTTTCTACCGGTAAGGTAGATAAATCAGGTGGACGAATCCGGTTCGGCGGTCACCGCCCGGCGCACGCGACGCACCTTCTTCTCCGACACCGGACGTTCCCCGACCTCGTCGGCGGAGAAGTCCTGATCGTGCCAGTCGGACGGCGGAGCGTCCTGCGCGCTCTTGGCCGGCCGGCGCCGCCGGACCGGCGGTTCCACCCCGTCCGCCAGCCGACGGGTGGTCAGCAGGAAGCCGGTGTGACCGACCATCCGGTGCTGCGGACGGACGGCGAGTCCCTCCAGGTGCCAGCCGCGCACCATCGACTCCCAGGCCGCGGGCTCGGTGAAGCGACCGTCGGCGCGGACGTCCTCGGCCAGTCGCGAGAGCTGGCTCGCGGTGGCGACGTAGCCGATCAGCACACCGCCGGGCGCGAGTGCCGTCGCGACGGCGTCGAGGCACTCCCAGGGGGCGAGCATGTCCAGCACCACCCGGTCGATGCTGCCGGCCGGCTCGGCGCCGGGAAGAACCTCGGCCAGGTCACCGACCGAGATGTGCCAGGCCGGATGCGGCGCTCCGAAGAAGGTCTCCGCGTTGCCCCGGGCGATCTCGGCGAAGTCGGCCCGCCGTTCGATCGAATGCAGATAGCCCGC
>JBDIAG010000419.1:0-4775 GCA_039812305.1 Actinomycetales bacterium
CGCTGCCGCCGCCGCGCCTGCTGATGTCCCTGGCGCTGAGCCTGGACACGATGCTGTCGATCGTCCTGCTGATCGGGGTCGCGATCGGCACCGTCTTCGAGCGTGGCGCGATCTTCACGTTCATCCCGATCGTGCTGGGCGTGGCCTCCACGGTGTGGGCGCGTTTCGCCAAGGGTTTCAACTTCACCGCGAGCATCTCCCCGGACGGGCTGCGGCTCCGGCACGGACTGCTGGAGACCCGCACCCAGACGGTGCCGCCGGGGCGCGTGCAGGCGGTGCAGATGAGCCAGCCTCTGTTCTGGCGGCGGAAGGACTGGTGGACCCTGAAGGTCAACGTCGCCGGATACGGCCCCGGGGGATCGGGCGAGAGTTCCAATTCGAGCGTGCTGATGCCGGTGGCCACCCGCGACGAGGCCTTCCTCCTGCTGGCCCAGGTGCTGCCGGATCTGGGGGCTGCCGATCCGATCGGCCTGCTCAGCGAGGGGCTGACCGGGCGAGCCCCCGCGGACGGAGCGGGCGCGGAGCCCGCCGCCGGGGCGACCGGACCGGGCGAGAGCTCCGGCGACGGAGCCGGTGCCCGCCCGGACGACTTCACCTGCGCGCCGCGGCGGGCCCGCTGGCTGGATCCGCTGGCGTGGCGCCGCAACGGCTTCGTCATCACCGAGACCGCGATGCTGATCCGGTCCGGCGTGGTGCATCGCAAGCTGGAGTTCGTCCCGCACGCCCGGACCCAGAGCCTCGGCCTCCGGCAGGGCTGGCTGCAGCGTCGCCTGCGACTGGCCAGCGTGGTGTGCCACTCGACGCCCGGGCCGGTGGACCCGCGGGTGCGGCACCTCGACGCGCGAGTGGCCGGCGAACTGCTGATCCGGCAGGCGACCCGGGCCAAGCACGCCCGGGCGATGTCCCAGCGGCAGCAGTGGATGGTCGGCCGGGGCCCGGATCAGGTCACCCCGCCGGACCTGCCGGAGGCCGGCGAGCGGCCCGCCCCACCCGCCCGGGTCGACCTGAACAAGTCCCGATGAGGCCCGGCCCGGGCCATCCTGCTCCGCTTTTCTTGTCACGTTGAGTCCGGATCCGGGCCTGCGGTGACAGAACGCGGCCGGGGCGGGGCCTCAAGGGCGGGCATTCAGGCAAAACCCGAGTGGGGGACGTGGGTTCCTGGGTAGATTTGCGATTCGGGGGTGGGCGAGCGTCGTGCTCACCTCAACGAGGTCGGGGGGACCGGATGCGGAATTACTCAGGTAACGCGCAATACGAAGCCAATGTCGGCAGCATGCTGGTCGGCGGGGAGAGTCTGCAGGTCATCGTCCAGTCGAGCAACCGGTTCATCACGGTGACCAATAGGCGCATCATCCTGCATGAGAACAGCGGCAACTACTCCACGATCCGGCTGGAGCAGCTCGCCGCGATCGAGGTTTCCGACGGTGCGAAGGGCGAGATGTTCATCAAGCTGCTCTTCGGCGGCGGTCTGAGCCGCACGGTCTCCGCGCCCAACGCCGAACAGGCCGCCGCGATCGTCAACGCGACCGCATGCCGCTGACGGCGCCCTCGTCCGCATCAGCGCCCTCCCTCCCGACCGCTGATCGTCGCCTCGGCCATCAGCCTCCCTGGCGAATGGCGCCCTCACGCGCCCAATGGTCGCGTTCCGCACGCCTTTTCGTCGCCATGCGGCGGCGAACGCGACCCTTCGCGGTTCACAGCCGGGAGAGCACGATCGTGGAGCGTGTCTTCGAGATGCCGTCGTGGCTGCGGACGTGCTCCAGCACGCGTTCGAAGTCGGACATGTTCTCGGCGCGCACATGCAGGAAGGCATCGGCGTCGCCGGTCACGGTGAACGCCTCGAGAACCTCGGGCACGTCGCGGACCATCGCCCGGATCCGGGTGGGGGAGACCCGGCCGTCACAGAAGATCTCCACGAAGGCCTCGATCGCCCAGCCGATCGCGGAGGCGTCCACGACCGTCGTGAATCCCTTGATCACTCCCCGGTGCCGTAACCGGTCGACCCGGCGCTTCACGGCCGGTGCGGACAGCCCGACCTCCGCCCCGATGTCGGCGAAGCTGCGCCGGGCGTCATCGGTCAGTGACGCAACGATTCGCTGGTCCAGATCGTCAAGTTGCAATGGATCGTCTCCACAGAGCAGGATTTCGCAATTGATCGGTACTCATCGGTGACCTTACCTTGCCGGTATGTCTCTACGTCGCGTTCGGCAGGCCGTGCCCCGGCACTACCTCATGTGTCCGCCCGAGTACTTCGACGTCGTCTACGAGATCAATCCGTGGATGGATGCCGGCGTCCCGGTCGACCGGGCCCGGGCGATGCGGCAGTGGCGAGGGCTGGTCGAGGCCTACACCGCGCACGGCCACCGGGTGGACGTCCTCGACCCGGTCGACGGACTTCCCGACATGGTGTTCGCGGCGAACGGTTCCACCGTGGTGGCCGGCCAGGTTCTCGTCGCGCAGTTCGCGAACCCGCAGCGCCAGGCCGAGGCCGAACATCACCGGGCCTGGCACTCGGCGCACGCCGCCGAGCTCGGCTGGGCCCGGGTGGCTCCGGCCACCTGCACCAACGAGGCGGAGGGCGACTTCGCGGTCGCCGGTGACGTCGTACTGGCCGGATACGGCTTCCGCACGGATCCGCGGGGTCACGCCGAGCTTGCCGACCTGGTGGGCCGGCCGGTCATCGGTCTGAAGCTGGTCGATCCCCGCTTCTATCACCTGGACGTCGCCCTCACGGTCCTGGACGACACCCCGGGAGCCGCCGAGATCGCCTGGTACCCGGCCGCCTTCTCGCCGGGCAGCCAGCAGATCGTGCGCCGGCTGTTCCCCGACGCGATCGAGGTGGACGAGGCGGACGCCCTCGTCCTCGGCCTCAACGCGGTCAGCGACGGCCGGCAGGTGTTCCTGCCCGCGCGGGCGACCGGCTTCGCCGAGCAGCTCAGCCAGGCCGGCTTCACGCCCGTCCCGATCGAGTTGGACGAGCTGCTCAAGGGCGGCGGCTCGGTCAAGTGCTGCACCCAGGAGCTCCGTCCGGCGGCGGGCCTGCGCGACACCCGCCTGGGGCGGGCCGCGTAGCTGGCCAGCCCACACCGGCAGCCATCACACTGGGGCCATGACGTGGACCCCCGATTCCGAACGCGGCCGCGCCCGGGAGATCCGACAGCTCGGTGACCCGGTGTTGCGCACCACCGCGACCCCGGTCACCCGCTTCGACGACAAGCTCCGGCAGCTCATCGACGACATGTTCGCCTCGATGTACGCGGCGGACGGGGTCGGGCTGGCCGCGAACCAGATCGGCGTGGAGCTCGACGTCTTCGTCTACGACTGCCCACCGGACGACGAGCGGGTGGATCGGTCGCGGGCCAATACGGCCGAGCCCCCGAGCCACGGTGTCGGCTACGTCGTCAACCCACGTCTCGAACGGGTCTGGGGCGAGACCCTGAACTGGGACGAGGGCTGCCTGTCGCTCAAGGGCATCTCCGAGCCCACCGATCGCAGCGACTGTGCCGCGGTCACCGGCGTCGACGCCGAGGGCGAGCCGGTGCGGGTGATCGGCGCCGGGCTCCTCGGCCGGTGCCTCCAGCACGAGACGGATCACTTGCGCGGCAAGGTCTACGTCGACCGCATTCCGCGGCTCCGGCGAGTGCGGGCGATCCGGCGGCTGGAGAAGCTGCGCGAGGCCGAGAGGGCACCCGCCCGCAGCGGTTCAGCCTTCCAGCGGTGACCGGCCCGAGGAGGGCCGACCCAGGGGCGTGAGCAACCAGCCGAAGCCACCGAGGCCGGCGGGATCGGTCAGCTCGCGAAAGCGTCCCCGCGCCACCAGGGACTCCAGGTACCGCGTCGGATCCCGCGACATCAGATCCGGATCCACATCGGGTTCGACCACGCCGAGATCACCCAGCGCCTCCCGCTGGGTCGTCAGCTCGGAGTCGAGGTGCAGCTTCTCCCGCAGGTGGGTCCGCAGACTGTCCCAGCGCACGTGGGAGGTGATGTCGCAGCTGCCGTCCGGTACCGGCGGCACCTGGCGTCCGTCCCGGAACCCGGTGATGGTCAGGGGGAGCTGGCCGGGGCCGTCTCCCGGGTCGGGGGCCTCGAAGCCGTAGTCCACCGCGAGCGCCAGCCCGGACGGCACCCGGCCGGCCAGCCCCGCCCAGAACTCCTCGCGGGCCAGGCCCACCTCGACGGAGCCCCTCTGCGCTGGCGGGGTCCACCGGCGCAACCACCGGCGCTCCTCCGGCGTCACCGTCCCGCCGACCCGTTGCCGGCCGTCGGGACGGACGGTCAGTTCCAGCCAGAGCCCGTCCGGGCCGCGACCCGCCACGGTCACCGGCACGACGTCGAGCAGCTCCCAGCCCAGCAGCAGGGTCGGGACGTCGTCCAGATCCGGAAACTCGGCCTGCCAGGCGATCGCGGGCGGAAGCCCCGCCGGACGTGGACGCACCTCGACGGCCACCAGGTCCGTCTGCGGCCGTCGCCGCCACACCTCGGTCAACAGGACGCCGGTCCCCGCCCCGACCTCCACGACTCGCCGCAGTCCGTGGCGCTCCATCAAGGTCGACAGCGCGTGGGCGACCAGCTCGGCTCCGGCCTGGCTGGCGGTGCGGAAATGATCGGCGGGGAGATTGTGCCGGTAGAACCCCTCCTTGCCGTACAACGCCTCGGTCCACGCCTGACGCCAGGGGAGATGGGTCATTTGTGCAGCACCAGCGCCACATCGGTCACGCAGAAGAGGAACTCACCCGCCTGGCTGGCCTCCTCGAGACTGTCCAGCCAGCCGG
>JBDIAG010000420.1:0-4767 GCA_039812305.1 Actinomycetales bacterium
GGTGGCTGTTCCACGGACGTGCCGGATGGGCCGGTCTCCGACCCGACGACCTCGGCCGGGGTCGTGTTGCCCCCGGTACGCGGGCAGTTCGACTACCAACTCGGCGAGGCGTACCCGCCGCCGCCCGGGGTGACGATCCTCGAGCGCGACCGGACCGCCGAGCCGATCCCGGGCCTATACAACATCTGCTACGTGAACGGGCTGCAGACGCAACCGGAGGACAGCGCGTGGTGGCGGGAGAGGCATCCGGAACTCCTGCTGTCCACGGCCGAGGGCAGACCGGTGTACGACACCGAGTGGGACGAAGTGCTTTTCGACGTGTCGACGCCCGAGAAGCGACAGGCCCTGATGGAGATCGAGAAGGCCTGGGTGGACGAGTGCGCCGAGAAGGGCTTCCAGGCGGTCGAGGCGGACAACCAGGATTCGTACGCCCGGTCGCAGGGGCTCTTGACCTTCGAGCACGACACGGAGTTCATGAAGCTGTTCGCGGACTATGCGCACTCCAAAGGTCTGGCCGTCCTGCAGAAGAACGCCGGGGCCGAGTACGGCAAGACCGGCAAGTCGAAGATCGGCTTCGACCTCGCCCTCGCCGAGGAATGCCAGGTCTGAGATGAATGCCATTACTACACCGACGTCTATGGCCCGTACGTCATCGAGGTGGAGTACACAGATCAACCGTTGGCCGATTTCGTGAAGGCGTGTGAATTGCGCGCCGATGAGCACACCATTCTGCGACGCGACCGCCAGCTGACCGCCGCCGGCGACCCCGACTACTCCTACACGCTCTGCTCCGATCTCTGAGCGAACCTGGGCCGGGATGCGCGTCCCGCGGTTCGGCCCGCGGTAGCGATGGCCGGCGACGGCCTACGGAGCGTGACGACCGGGGCGTGGGCCGTGCCGCCAACCGGATGGTGCTGGACGATCACCGGCAATCTGCCGTGAGGTGCGGGCGATGATCCCTCTGGTCGAATCGATCGGGAGACTCGCATGCCTACTCGCCCCCTGGTTCATGCCGTACGCCATGAC
This sequence comes from Actinomycetales bacterium, assembly GCA_039812305.1. Lineage (GTDB taxonomy): Bacteria > Actinomycetota > Actinomycetes > Actinomycetales > CAWJMD01 > JBDIAG01. Next base: position 1,027 of record JBDIAG010000420.1, read on the forward strand.
GTGGCGCGCCGCAGTGCTCGTATGGTCGCCGGTGTCGTCCTCGCCTTGGTCGTGACGTCGGCGGCGACGGGCGCCCAGGCCGCTCCCCGGAACGTGGACTTCGCCCCGGCGACGATGACGTCCTCGGCGGGCTCGACCGGAGCCGGGCAGAGTGTCGCGGCCCTGAGAGTGGCCGACCAGAGCGGCGCCGCCGATGACTGGGGCCGCTACGTGCGATTCACGCCTCGCCCCGGTCAGGCCTACCTGGGCGAGCAGTCGTTCACCGTGCCGACCGTCTACCGTCAACGCGCCAAGACGCTCTCGCTGGTGCTGAACGTCCGGGCTCCGCGTAAAGCCGACCAGGCGTGGACGTGGTCCGCCTACGACTGGACTTCCGCGTCCTGGGTCGCCGCGGGCGACAACACCGCGGTCACCGGCGGCCGGAACTGGACCACGCTCACCCTGCCCCTGGGCCGGCCGTCCCAGGTGGTGAGCGCGACGGGCGCCGTACGCGTCCAGCTCACGAGCGACAGTGCGAACGGCGTGCTGGATCTCGATGCCGAGACCTTGCGGATCTCGACCAAGCAGGGCGAGTTCCCGGCACCGCCGACGCCGTCGCCGTCTCCTCCGTCCTCGGTCGCGCCGCCGCCGGCGTCAGGCCAGTTCGACTATCAGCTGAACCAGGCGTACACCCCGCCCGCCGGGGTGAGAGTGCTCGCGCGGGACCGCACCGCCCGGCCCGTGGCCGGCCTCTACAACATCTGCTACGTCAACGCTCTGCAGACGCAGCCGGAGGAGTTCTCCTGGTGGCAGGCCACTCACCCCGATCTGCTCCTGAAGCGGTCGGGCTCCTACGTCTTCGACGCGGAATGGGGCGAGGTGCTGCTCGACGTGTCCACCGACGCCAAGCGCCGCGCGCTGCTGCAGGTGGAGAAGGCCTGGGTGGATGAGTGCGCCGCCAAGGGCTTCCGGGCCGTCGAACCCGATGGTCAAGACTCCTACGCCCGGTCGCAGGGCCTCCTGACCTTCGCCCACGACAAGGAGTTCATGAAGCTCTTCACGGCGTACGCGCATTCCAAGGGACTCGCGGTCGCCCAGAAGAATGCCGGCGTCGAATACGGATCCACCGGCCGGACGGACGTCGGTTTCGACTTCGCCGTCGCCGAGGAGTGCGAGTACTGGAATGAATGTCGGTACTACACGGATGTCTATGGCCGCAACGTGATCGAGGTCGAATATGCGGACCAGCCACTGTCCGCCTTCACGAGAGCATGTTCATTGCGCGGCACACAGCACACCATCCTGCGACGTGACCGCCACCTCGTAGCCCCGGGCCAGACGGGCTACACCTACACCCTGTGTCCGTAGGGGCGGGCTTGCCCGCCGGACCGGGTCGGCTGGATCCGGTTGCATCGACTCGTGACGATCGCCGTCGAATGGTTGCGAAGGTTCGTCATGAACGTCGCCACTGGGCATCCAGCGTTGCCGTTCCCGGCGGGGATGCAGTGATGTCCGCTCAGAGCGCGGCGTCGAGTTCGGCGATGCGGCGGAGCAGGAAGGCGCGAGCCTGGTCGTTGCGGGTGAGGGATATCGCCCGGTGGTACTCCTCGAGCGCCTCGGCGAGGCGGCCGGCCTGGCGCAGGTGGTCGGCGCGGGCGGTGGGCACGGTCGGGGATCCGGCGAGGCGGGGATGGTCGGCGATGGCGTCGAGGGAGGCGAGTCCCGCGTCGAAGCCGTCGCGGAAGCCGACCGCGACCGCCCGGTTGACCAGCACCGCCGGCGAGGGAGACAGCCCGGCCAGATCGTCGTAGGCGCGGACGATCGCGCCCCAGTCGGTCCGCTGCCAGCTCGGCGCGACCGCGTGCGCCGCCGCGATTCTCGCTTGGGCCAGGTAGGCGCCGCCGCCGAGTTCGGCGGCGGCCACCAGGGACGTCAGGCCCTCGCGGATCGTCGCCCGATCCCAGCGCGACCGGTCCTGTTCCTCCAGTGGCACCAGGCCGCGGTCGGGCGACCGTCGCTGCCCGCGGCGGCTGTCGTGCAGCAGCATGAGCGCGAGGAGCGCCCGGGTCTCGCCGTCGCGCGGCATCAGTCCGCACAGCAGGCGACCCAGCCGGATCGCCTCGGCGCACAGCTCGTCGCGGATCGCGGACGGCCCCGACGTCGCGAAGTAGCCCTCGGAGAAGACCAGGTAGACGCAGGCGAGCACCTGCGGCGTCCGCTCCGGCAGCAGGTGCTCCGGTGGCACCCGAAGCGGGATCCCGGCCTGCCGGATCTTCCCCTTGGCGCGGCTGATGCGTTGCGCCACCGTGTGTTCGGGTTGCAGGAAGGCCCGGGCTATCTCGGACGTGGTCAGCCCGCAGACCAGCCGCAACGTGAGCGCCACCTGCGACTCCCGGGACAGCGCGGGATGACAGCAGGTGAAGGCCATCCGCAACTGGTCGTCCGGGACCGGCGTCACCTCCACCACCTCCTCGCGCAGGGCACCAAGCCGGGCAGCCTCCGCCTCCCGGCCGGTACGCACGGCTTCCCGGCGTAGGACGTCCACCGCTCGATTACGGGCGGCCGTGGTGATCCACGCGCCCGGATTCACCGGAGTCCCTCGACCCGGCCAGGTGCGCAGAGCGTCCGCGAACGCCTCCTGCACCGATTCCTCGGCCAGGTCGAGGTCCCCGACGAGGCGGGCGACGGTCGCCAGAGCCCGGCCGAACTCGTGCCGGTAGGCGGCCTCGATCACGTCCTCGGTCATCGGTCCAGCATGCGTCTCAATCGTCGCGCTGGTGAGTTCGACCGGGCCGATCCGCGACCGGGATCATGCAGGCCTATTCCCCGGGGCCGTCGTCATCGCCGCCTTCGCTGAGATCGGCGATCTGGCGCAGCTCCACCCGGCCGCCGGGCCCCAGCGGGATCTGGGCCGCAATGGCCGCCGCGGTCTCCCGATCCGGCGCGGCGAGATAGTAGAACCCGTTCGCCACCTCCCCGGACTCGGCGAACGGGCCGTCGGTGAGCAGCACCTCGCCGTCGCGCACCCGGACGGTGGTCGCCGACGTCGGTGGGTGGAGCGCGCCCCCTCCCCGCAGCACGTCGCCGACCTTCTCGGCGAAGCGCAGGTGTTCGGCGGCGCCCGCCTCCCATTCCGGCGTGCCGGGGGCAACGGCCACCCCGGCCGGCTCCAGCATCAGCGCCAGCCACCAGTCGGCCATCGGACCCTCCGCCTCGGTGAACTCCACCATCGGCCAGACCTCGACGTAGCCGTCCTCCGCGGCGGGCACCCGGCGGGTCAGCTCGAGGGCCGTGTCGAGGTTGTCCGCCTCGAACACGATGGTGCCGCCGACCACCTCGGTGGACTCGACGTACGGCCCGTCGGTGATCAGCGGACCGTCGTCCGTCTGCCGGATGGTGACGGTCTGATCGGCCGGGTGCAGAGCGACCCCGCCCGCGATGGCCGATCCCACCGACTCCTCGAACGCGGCGTACCTGGCCACTTCGGCCTCGAACTCGGGCGTCCCGGGCTCGGGTTCAGGTGCCGCCTCAGGGCCGAACAACAGCGCGAGATAGTGCATGGTTCTCATCCTTCCTGATCGTCGTACCCCTACGACGAAGACGGCGCCCAGTTCTACACATGCGCCACCGAAGAAGTACGGAGAAAGTCAGCCCACCCACACCCGCGCGTTGCGGAACATCCGCAGCCACGGGCTCTCGTCCTCGACCGGCAGGGACGTCCACGACATCGTGACGTTGCGCTGCACCCTCTCCGGGTGCGGC
>JBDIAG010000421.1:0-4754 GCA_039812305.1 Actinomycetales bacterium
CTCCCGTTCGCGGGCCTCCAGCGCCAGGCGTTCGTCGTCCATGCGGCGCAGGTGTGGCCGGATGCGTTCGGCACGTTCGGCCCGGTCGCATCGCTCGGCCGCCTGCCGGTGCGCGGGCAGCGCGCGCAGCAGCAGCCGCTGCAGGTCGAGCAGGCCCTGGAGACGTCGCACCGCGGCGAGCCGGTCACCGCGCTCGCCGGCCCTCCGCCGCGCCGTCGCGAGATCGTCGGCCGCGGACTGTGCCAGGGCGACCGCCTCGTCGACCTGCGCGGCCGCCGCCTGCCGCCACCGGCCGACCACCCGCACGGCCTCGTCGTCGGCCTTCGCCGACGGCAGTGCCGCCACCCCGGAGAGCTCCTCGGTGTCGTAGCCGGCGAGCACCCGGGCATGTTCGTCGGCACGCGCCAGCAGCTCTCCGCGCTCCACCTCGGCGAGGGTCAGCTGCTGCCTGGCCTCGTTGCGAGTCTCCGCCAGCCAGTTCTCGACCTCGGTGAAACGAGCTGTGCCGAAGAGCTTCTCGAGGAGCTTCCGACGCTCGTCGGCGCCCGCCCGCAGGAACGCGGCGAAGTCACCCTGGGGGAGCAGCACGACCTTGGTGAACTGGTCCTTGGCCATCCCGAGCACGTCTGCCAGCAGCAGGCCGGCCTCGTCCAACCGATCCGCCCGGGCCACCCAGCCGCCGCCGACCAGTTCCCGCACGAGCACCGACGCCTGCTGACGGACGGTGCCGGTTCCCCGGGACTTGGGCCGATCCCACGCCGGCGTGCGGCTCACCTCGAACCGGCGACCGGCCGCGGTGAACTCGCACACCACCCGCGGTGTCGTGCCGTGCCCGCCGTGGTCGCTGGTCAGCCGCTCGGTCTTGGCCCGGGAGCCGGGAACGCTGCCGTAGAGGGCGAAACACACCGCGTCCAGGAGACTCGTCTTACCCGCCCCGGTCTGGCCGTGCAACAGGAAGAGACCCTGTTCGGCGAGGGAATCGAAGTCGATCGACTCATGCGAGGCGAAGGGGCCGAACGACTCGACCTCCAGTCTGTGCAATCTCATCCGGCCGCCTCGACCAGGCGGGCGGCCTCGACGGCCTGTTGCACCAGTCGGCGCTCCTCGGCCGAGACACCATGGCCGCGCACCGAGTCGAAGAAGGCACAGCACAGCTCCTCGTCGCCCAGCCCCGTTCGCGCCTGGACGCCGGTGACCCCGCCCGCCGGGCGGGACATCTCCGGCCGGAAGGACAACGACAGGGTCTGGGGGAACCGGCTCCGCAGCCTCTCCATCGGTGCTCGCGGGCGTTCCCCGTCGGTCAGCTCGATCTGGCAGTAGGCCGACTCGGCGTGCCGGTACTGCGGATCGGTGAGCAGCTCGGCGAGCCGGCCGGAGAGCCGCACCAGCGGCGTCGACACCGGGGCCGGCACGAAATCCACCCGGGTCGCGGCCTGTTCACCGATCTCGACCAGCCAGCTGCCCTTGGCGTGGCCGGCCTCGGAGAAGGAGTAGGCCACCGGTGACCCGCTGTACCGGGCGTAGGGGGTGACCTCCTGCGGGCGGTGCAGGTGACCCAGGGCGGTGTAGGTGACCCCGTCGAAGACCGAGACCGGCACCCGGTCGACGCCACCGACCCGGATGTCGCGTTCGCTGTCACTGGGCTGCCCGCCGGCGACGAAGGCATGGGCGGCCACCAGCGACCGGCCGCCGGCCCGGCCGGCGAGGTCGTCGCGGATCCCTTCCATCACCCGGGCGAGAACGGACTCGTGCGAGCGGGACACGCCCAGCTGCTCGCTCACGACGGCCGGTTCGAGGTACCCGATGCCGTAGCAGTTGAGCGGCCCGTGGCGATCCTCCAGCACCACCGGGGTGGCGGCATCGGCCAGCCCGGTGCGCAGGTGCAGGCCGGCTCGCGCCATCCGGCGGGCGCCGAACCCGAGCCGCTGGGCCGAGTCATGGTTGCCGGCCGTCATGAGGATCTGCACGCCGGTGGCCAGCAGCCGGTCGAGTGCCTCGTCCAGCAGACTGACCGCGGGCACCGGCGGCAGGGCCCGGTCGTAGACGTCGCCGGCGACGACCAGCAGATCCACCGACTCGGCGGTCACCACGTCTACCAGGTGGTCGAAGAACGCCTCCTGCGCAGACTGCAGGGACTGGCCGTGCAGGGCACGGCCGAGGTGCCAGTCGGAGGTGTGCAGGATGCGCATGCACACAAGCTATGAGCGACCACTGACAATGCCCCCGACCGACACGCCCAGGTGGGTGCTCAGACCGTGAACCAGGGGGTCACCACGGCCTGCGAGGGCGTGCGGGCCAGCACCCGCACGGCGCCGGAGGGCACCCGGGTGATCCGCTCGCCGAAGGCGTCCGCCGACACCCACACCGAGGTGCCGTCGGCCGTCTGCACGGCCAGGTCGACGGCCGCGTCGAGATCGTTCTCGGTGCCCAGCAGGCACAGCTCGCGCCGGCGGAAGCCGGCCGGGGTGATCTCCACCCGGATCTGGACGCCGCCCACGCCCCAGACCAGGACGCTCTCGTCGTCGCGGGTGAGCTCCAGCTCGGAATCCAGCAGGTCCGCGAGCTCGGCGTCCAGGTCCGCCCAGTCGTGCAGACTCTTGGCCGCCTGGGCCACCTCGGCCGGCATCTCGTCGCCGAGCCGCATCAGCTCGTGCAGGGTGGTCAGCAGGGCGAGGTCCTCCTCGCCCAGGTTCATCTCGTCCGGGAAGGCCGGAAAGCCGTTGCCGCTCATGAGTTCACCGCCGTCAGGGCATTGCGCAGCTTGCTCAGGCAGCGCATTCGGGTGGGGCCGATGGAACCGATCGGGATGCCGAGGGTCGCGGTCAGCTCCTGATAGGTCTGTTCCGGGTTGCACACCAGGCGGCGGAGCAGATCCTGGCAGCGCTCCCCGATGGTGGCGAAGGCGGCGGCGACCTCGGCGATCGTCTCGCGCCGCAATGTGACCTCCGCCGGCCCGGGTGCCGTACTGGGGGTCGCCTCGTACTCGACGTCCAGGGGTTCGAACCGCGACCGCGCCCGCAGCAGCGCCACGCACTCGCGGCGGGTGGTGGTGACCAGCCAGGCTCCCACCCGTTCCGGATGCTCCAGCCGGTGCAGGTTCTCGGCCAGCCGCAGCCACACCGTCTGGGAGACGTCGGCGGCGTCGCTCGGAACCAGCTGATAGCCGCGGCACACGCCGTAGACCAGCCGGCCGAAGCGATCCACCAGGGTCGCCCAGGACGCCTGGTCGCCCTTCTGGGCGGCCAGGACGAGAGACGCGATCTCGGCGGAGACGTCGTCTCGGGTCGTTGTCATAGGATCCTCAATCGGTGTCCGTATTCGGGGAGGGGATTGCCGGTCTGACGGGTCGCGGTGTTGCGCAGTTCGTCCCAGGCCTGCGCCACGGTGAGGCCACGGCCCAGGTAGATCGCCAGGAAGCCGCTGACCTGGGGGGCCGCGAAGGACGTGCCCGACCACAGCCGCACCGGGTTGCTCTCCGTCTTCGCCAGGTCGGTCACGTAGGTGCTCACCACGGTGCCCACCGTGGCCGCATCCACCCAGGCGCCGTAGTTCGACCAGTTCTCCGGCCGCAGCCGCAGGTCGAGTGCGCCGATGGCCAGGGCCGCGGTGTTGGCGGCGGGCATCGGCGGGTACCGGTTGCCGTCGTTGCCGGCAGCCGTCACGACCGCGATGTTAGCCGGTACCCGGTGCAGGCAGGCACTGACCGCCAGGGATCCGAGCAGATCCGGATCGTCGCTGCCCAGCGACAGGTTGATGACGTTGCAGCCGTCGTCGATGGCGGCGTTGATGCAGTCCTTGACCCGCCACGAGTTCCCGAAGCCGAAACTGTCCAGAGCCCGGTACTGACGGACGGTGACGTCGGGGGCCACCTGAGAGACGACTCCGGAGACGAAGGTGCCGTGACCCGCGCCGAAATCCAGGTTGCCGTCCTTGTCGAGATCCAGCGAGAGGTCGCCCTCGTCCGGTGGGATCCACAGATCGTCCCAGCCGTCGGTGCGCTTGTTGTCCGCGGTCTCGAAGCCGCCGTCGATCACCGCCACGGTGATGCCCTCGCCGAGCCCGGTCCCGGTGGGCCGGTCGCCGAGCTGGATCTCGGTCGGCTGGGGGGACGACTCCGACTTCACCTTCCAGGCCCGCATGTTGACGTCGTTCGGGCTGACCGACAGCCGCTGGGTCGATTCGCGCCTGACCGGTCGGTGATCCGCCAGGTACACCATCGCGTCGTAGAGCCGGCGACCGACCACGCCCTCGGACTGCATCAGGGTGACGCCGAGGCGCGGATCGTGGTCGATGACCGACGCGTCGCCACCCAGTCCACGCAGCCATTCGATCGCCTGCGGCACCTGTTCGGTGAGGGTGACGAACTGGTCCTTGAGCAGGGCGAAATCCCGGCGGGCCGCCCCCTTCGGCCGGGGCGGCTGAATGATCTCGATGTGGCCGCCGGCCCCGAAACGCGAGCCGCGGATCGCCTCGTCGCGGGCCAGGAGATCCCGGTAGGCGATCAGCTCGTCGCGCGTGACGCGGCCAGTACGCGACTCCGACAACGTGCTCTCCCGGGCGGCACCGACCTGTCGCGGAGCCAGCCGCTCCAGGTCCCTCGTGCTCCAGCGCGCCCGGTAATCAGCCATGATGCCTCCTGCAGATCGCGAGGACGGAGCCTCGATATGACAAACGCTACTGCCAACGAGGACGACATGGGCGTTCTGATACATGCGGAGTTGCTGCGCGACCGGCTCTTCGACGATCTGGCGTGC
>JBDIAG010000422.1:0-4749 GCA_039812305.1 Actinomycetales bacterium
CGGGCACCGGTCGTCGGCCTTCCCGGAAGTCCTCCCCCTCTCCAGGCACTGCGAATTGTCGTCTCGCCGGGACGACAGTTTGACCTGGACTCTGGATGGTTGGCGTAGCCCTCGTTCGGCAAGCTCCGCGGTCGGCTCAGTCGACGACCCCGGCGGCCAGGCTCATCCGCTCCCAACTCGTGCGACAGCATTGCCGCGCTCATGGTCAAGCTGCGCATCGCCAATCCGAGAGCTCGCGAGGCCAGACTCGGTCGGGACCGGCGGTTCGACCGGTGCTGCGTGTGCTGTCAGCGCGCAGCCATCTGCCGAAGGTTGGAACGCAAGCCAGACGGGGCGGCAACTTGGCCATTGGCAGGCTGCCGGTAGGCCTCGGCGTCTGCCTGTCAGCGTCATCCGTGTTTTGCAGTTTGGGCGGTGGATGTGCGAACTGCCAAACAGAAACTGCAAAACAGGAGCTGTGGCGGGCTGGGTAGCAACAGGCGGGTCAGGACGTGCTCGCTGGCCTGCGAGCTGGTGCGGTCGGGTCCGCTTGAACAGCCATAGGTTGTGAACTATGGTTGACAGGTGGTCGAAGTGGTCAAGAGCGGAACCTACGATCGCTGGCTGCGAGGGCTGAAAGATCGACGGGCTGCTGCGCGGGTCCAGGTGCGGGTTGACCGGCTTGCGGGTGGGAATCCGGGTGACGTCAAGCCGGTCGGGGGCGGCGTCCCTGAACTGCGGATCAACTACGCCCCGGTTACCGCGTCTACTACCTGCAGCACGGCGAGCTGCTGATCTTGCTGTTGTGCGGCGGGGACAAGTCCAGTCAAGACAGGGATATCAAAGACGCACTGCGGATCGCTGAAGAATGGAAAGGAGGCGAGCGGTGATGGCCGAGAAGTTCAGCCGCTACGACACAGCGGACTACCTCGTCGACATCGACGACGCTGCGGCCTACCTCGAAGCCGCGCTGGAAGAGGCAGGCGATGACCCGGCGTTCATCGCGCAGACCCTGGGCACCATCGCCCGCTCGGGCAACGTCAGCGAGCTGGCTCGTCGCATCGGGATGAGTCGAGAGGGCCTGTACAAGGCGCTGTCGGCTGACGGTAACCCGAGCTTCGCGACGATCATGAAGGTGGCTGGCGCGCTGGGTCTCAAGCTCCACTTCGAGCCTGTCATCTGATTGCTGTGCGCTGCCAGCGCGCAGCCATCTGCACAGACATCGCCCGGACGGCCTGGCCAGAACCATGATGACCTGGATATTTCGACCGGACGAAACGGTCAGTTGTGAGCCTGAATGTCCGCCCTGTCATTGGCCCGCATGGAGAGCTTGACCCTACGGATCAGAAGGTTGGGGGTTCGAGTCCCTCCGGGCGCGATCGTTTTGAGACAGCGACGAAAATCCCCAGACGCCAACGTGTCTGGGGATTTTTCGTGGGCTGTGGGCACGCATTCCGAGACCGCCTTTGTGACCGCTTCGCCCGGTTGTGCGGCCGGCGCGCAGCTATTGCATCGGACGTGTGAGACGGCGGCCGATTCGCGTCCGGGAATGGGGCCGTCTTATCGTCCTCCGCCGCCCGGGCTGGCAGCCGGCGGCATCCCAGTCGGCGCGTGCCACCTGCCAGACGGCAGGACGTCTACTCACCCGGAGCACGATGAGTCTGACGAGTCGCGGCAGACCAGGTCGACGATCACCCTGGGCTCCGGTCCGAGCATCCCGAGGAGGGAGTGTTGGCTTGGTGCAAGCCTTCTTTCTCCGGGTGCATACCCGCTCTGTTCCCTTGGCCAGATGTCGCAGATGGTCCACCTGCCGGACGAGAACATGGCTTCTGACATTTAGCCTGACCGAACTTGCGGTGTAGCTCATCGACCGAGCGAGGAGAGGCCGTCGGTGTCGGGTACCGGCTGACTTTGGCGACTCACCCATTGCTCGTCGAGACTCTTTTGCACATACGTTTACAGTTCGTCTTATCACCCCATTGCGCGACTTGCGAATGATGGCCGGATGAGTTTGTGGAGCTGGTGGTCCCCAGAGTGTATGACGCATATCGGGACCGGCTTTGGGTGCACCGGCCGCATCAGTCGAGCAGATGCCGGATCCACTTGTCGCGCGCGTCGCGGATCTCGTGGGCGATCCTGGTGTCCCACGCCATCATGTCGGCTCCGTGGAAGGTGCCCTGCCAGACGTGCAGTGCGACGTCGCCTCCGGCGGCCCAGATCCGGCTTGCGTAGGCGACCACTTCGTCCCGGAATACCTCAGCGGCACCTACGTCGAGATAGGTGGGCGGAAGTCCTGACAGGTCAGTGGCACGAGCGGGTGCGGCGTAGATCGATACCTGGTCGGTGCCTCGCCGATCGCCCAGGTAGGCGTTCCAGGTTGTCTCCATGCTGGTCCGGTCCCAGACCCCGATCCCGTCGATCTGCCGAGCAGACACCGTGTCATTGCGATCGTCGACCATCGGGTAGATCACCATCGAGCCCGATAGCTTGGGGCCGCCGCGGTCACGAGCGAGCAGGGTGGTGCCGGCCGCGAGACCGCCGCCCGCACTCGCGCCTCCGATGATGAGCCGATCGAGGTCGATGCCGAGCTCGTCCGCATTCTCAGCGGTCCACACCAGGCCCGCGTAGCAGTCCTCCACCAAGTACGGATCTTGGTACTCCGGAGCCAGGCGATACTCGACGGAGACCACGACGCCGTTGTACCTCACGGCCCACTCCACGAACTGATTGATGCCTCCGAACCGGTCTCCGGCGAACATGCCGCCGCCGTGGGTGTGATAGAAACCGGGCCCGGTGCCGGTGCGGCCCTTCGCCGCGAAGATCGATACGGTGATCGGATCACCCAGGTACCCCGGGACCTCGACGTCCCTGACCTCGACGTCGAACTGCTCAAGCAGCGCCTCGGTGAACTCAGGAGGCGTCGGCACCTTCAAGAGAGGGATCATGTCGGCGGTGACCGTCGTCGGGTAGGCGTCCGGGCTTGCCTTGAGCACTGCTTCCAGTTCGGGATCGAACGGCGGCCGAGGGATGACTGTTGACATGGAGAACTCCTTTGTTCGGCGAGTCGCTTGTCAGCCAGGCGTGCCGGCTAGTCGACGTATTTTCAACGCTATTCAGGCCCGGAAACCGCTCACTACCGCCACGTGCACGCAGTCTTCGCGGTTTCCCTCCGCCGATTGGCGCGGTGCTCTGGCGTGACCCCTTCGATAGAGTTTTCGGCAGAGCGATGGAGGGGCGATGGATGGACCCGTCGAAGGGCTGCCGGCTCTCGATCGGGGAGCCGGCGAAAGTCTCGAGGTCGTCGCGTACTTCGACGCCCTGTCGCTGAGCGGTGCCGGGCATCATGCGCTGCTCCGCGCCGCTGCCGTCCTGTCCGGCACCGTGGCCGGTTCCGAGCGCAGGGGAGTCGTCGTCCGGTTCGATCCAGCCGGACGGAAGGCGAGCGGCCGCGGAGAAGCCGACGAACGGGCACCGGTGGCCGCGGTCGGCGACGGCAGCGTGTGGCTGGAACGCGCAGGGCCGCTGCACTCCAACGACCAGATGATCGTGGCGCGGCTCGCGCACTCAGTCGCTCTGCACGAGGCACGCTACGCGCGCTCCGGCGACCTCGCCGTCGCGATCGACGCCTCGTGCTCGATCGAGGACCGTTCCGCAGTGCTCGCGCAGCTGAGGATCGAGCCGGGATCGCAGGTCCGGCTCGTCGCCACCGCGCCGGGGCCGCCGCGGACGGGCCCGTATTCCACTGTTGTCCCGACCCGCTACGGCATCCTGCGCGCGACCCTCAACGTCGCCGGGCACGCCGGGCAAGACGAGCGTGCGGGCATCGGACTATGGCGGCGGGCCGACCACGCCCCGGAGTCCTGGGAGGACGCGGTCATCGCGTACCGGCTGAGCACTGAAGACATGCCCGTGCTGGACGCGGTCGACCTCGGCGCGCTGCTCCCGCTCATCCGAGGCTCCAGCGGTGGCGTGCCTCACCACGACATCGAGGTCCTCGCAGGCCTCGATGCCGCCACGGCGGAAGCGCTTCGCGTGCTCGTGGAGGCTGAGAGTGTGCGCTCCGCCGCCACTGAGCTCGGCCTACACCACTCGACGCTGCAGACCAGGCACCGGCAGCTGATCAAGATCCTCGGCTACGACCCGAGGACGACAGGCGGCCACGCGCGCTACGTCATCGCCGAGATCCTGCGGCGGCTCGAGCCGGACCGCTGACGCCTGCTCGAGGACCGGCCGCTGCGCCACCGCGTCAGGATCCCCGCCGGGTGGCGGGGCTCCATCGCAGAAGCCGCGCCGTGCGGAGGTTCTGCCCGTGAGGCTCGGTGCCTAGCGTGGGCAGTAGGCCGTCTCGGACCGGGCGGCATCGTAGGGCCAATTCCTGGAATTGGCCCTACGGCGTGTGCCGACCGTGTCGGTTGCCCAGCCCCAGCCCATGCCCCCGTGCCGGTGGCGGGCGAACGGCAAATGGCAACGTTCGGGACCGAGTGGTCGCGCTCTAGGAGACTGCTGAATAATGCCGATTCACCACCGAGAGCAGGTCGCTGACCTGCGGTGATGCTGCAACAGCAGGCTGAATTCGGGGTTTGTTCAGCAGTCTCCTAGCCACGTTTTCGTGTCCCTTCGGTACCTTGCGCGTCCATTCGCGGGGCACAGCGAGGCCGACGGGTACCGAACGTGGCCACTCGAAACCGTCGCCGAAGCGCTGGCTGGCGCTCCACACGATGTGGCTTGAGAATGTAGCTGGCGCCGACCGTTTCCGGTGTGCCCCAACCT
>JBDIAG010000423.1:0-4735 GCA_039812305.1 Actinomycetales bacterium
CCTGCTTCATCACGTCGGGCGCGGGCACCGACACCATCTGCTGCTTCTCCTCGCTCTCCAGACCTGTGCTCACTGATCCTCCCCCACTCGCAGGATGCCGAGACCGGCCAGCAACGCCCGGGGATCCCAGGTGACCAGCTCTTCGGCGATCCGATCGTCCTCGAACCGGGCGAAGGTGGCCCCGGACACCTCCACCGGACGCTTCGTCGGCGGCACCCCGAGGAACGAACCCAGGTGAGTCCCCCGGGTGCGCCACCTGATCGCCGCCCGATCGCCCTCGACGACGATCTCGTCGATCGTCGTGGTCAGGTCGGGGAAGGCGGCGCGAGCGCTGAGGATGGAGTTCTTGTAGTCCTCCCGACTCATCCCCTCCTCGGCGCCCACCCCGCTGCGACGGCGGTAGCCGGGGGCCAGGAGCTCGTCCATCAGGGTCAGCTCCCCCCGGTCCCAGGCCGCGTTCCACGCGTCGGCGATGCGAGCACGGCGGGCGTCGTTGGCCGTCATCTCGGATGTCATCTGTCTTTCCACTCCTGCTTCGACGGGGGCATCGTGTTCCTACTCCTGCTTCGACGGAGGTATCGGTACCGGGGGCTGCGGCTTGGTGTCCCGGTGGTAGAGCAGCCTGTCATCCACCATGTCCTTGACGAAGGCGACGGTCAGGCCGGTGATGATCAGCAGGAACGGCAGCGACGTCACGATCACGGTGTTCTGCAACGCGTTGAGGCCTCCGGCCAGCATCAGCGCGACCGCGGTGATGCCGGTCAGGCAGCCCCACATGATCAGCACCCAGCGCGGCGGCGCGTGCGACCCCTCGGTGGTCATCATCGAGAGCACGTAGGTGTTGGCGTCGGCCCCGGAGATGAAGAAGATCGCGACGAGCAGGACGACGACCGCCGAGGTGACCGCGGCCAGCGGGAAGTGCTCCAGCGTCGCGAAGAAGGCCGAGTTGATGTCCTTCGCCGCCCGCGCCGCGATGTCGCCGCCCTGGAACATGTCGACGTGGATCGCGGTGCCGCCGAACACGGTGAACCAGGTGAAGAAGACCACGCTGGGTACGAGCAGCACGCCGAGGATGAAGTCGCGGATCGTCCGTCCGCGGGAGATGCGGGCCAGGAAGACGCCGACGAAGGCGCCCCAGGAGACCCACCAGGCGAGCATGAAGTAGGTCCACCACTGCATCCATTCGAGGCCGCCGAAGGCGGTGCCCTGCAGGCTCATCCGGAAGAAGTCGCTGGCCCACGTGCCGATCGACTCCAGGTACAGGTTCGCGACGAAGACCCGGGGGCCGACGATCACGATGAACAGGAAGAGCCCGATCGCCATCAGCGTGCTGGCCTGGCTCAGGTACTTGATGCCCTTGCTCACGCCGGTGACCGCCGAGAACGTGAAGACCGCCGTGACGACCGCGATGATGACCACCTGGGAGATCGTGTTGATCGGCACCCCGAACAGGGTCTCCAGACCCTGGTTGATCTGCAGGGCGCCGAGGCCGAGCGACGTGGTGGTGCCGAAGAGGGTGCTGAAGACCGCGAGGATGTCGATCGTCTTTCCGATCGGCCCGTTCACCCGGTCGCCCAGCAGCGGGACGAACAGCTGGCTGACCAGCGACCGGCGCCGCTTCCGATAGGTCGAGTAGGCGATCGCCAGGCCGAACACCGCGAAGATCGCCCAGGCGTGCAGCCCCCAGTCCATGTAGGAGTACTGGAGCGCGCGCACGGCTGCCGCCGGGGTGTTCGGCTCGGCCAGGCCGTGCGGGGGCGAGGCCAGATGCGTGATCGGCTCGGCCACACCGTAGGAGATGAGGCCGCCGCCCATCACCGCGCTGAGGATCATCGCCAGCCAGGACGGCGTGCTGAACTCGGGACGGTCGGTGTCCTTTCCGAGCCGGACGCTGCCGACCGGGCTGAAGGCGAGGATGACCAGGAACACCAGGATGCCCAGCGTCACCAGCAGGTATGCCCATCCCCAGCTCGCGGTCACCCAGTTGAGTGCCGAGGTCGTGACGGCGTTGAGGTTCTCGGTGAAGACGACGGCCCACACCACGAACAGCAGGGAGACACCCACCGACGTCCAGAAGACCACACCGAGCTGATGCGCCCGCGTCGGCGCCGCGATCGCGGCGGGGTCGAGGGGGACGGCGTCGGCAGCGTCCCCGGGAGCCGGTGCCTCGTCGTCCGACGTCAGTCTGGGTTGGCTCGTCATGTGGCTCCTCCACAGCAATCACGGCCTCAGAGGCCGACTGTTGCATACAAGCAGTAGTAAGGCAGCATGAACGGGAGGGTGTCAAGGGGTGAATCACAGCCCGGCAATGTCGACCGCCACTGCCGGAATTAGGTCGTATCCAAGACTTTTCACCCCGCGAAGGTCGCTCGCGGCGGGCAGTCGGCGAGGTATTGACCCAAGCCCGTCCCCCTGAGTACCTTGACTGGCATGCAAGAACTGGACGCAACAGGAGTGCCATCGTCGCCGCCTGCCGGGTTGCGCAAGGTCGTGGTGTACCGCGAGGAGATCGTCACCGAGGCCGGCGCGGCGCCCGGCCGCCCGGCCCTGCAGGCCACCGCCGCGGCGGTCATCGCCAACCCGTGGGCCGGCACGCCACCGTCCACCGATCTGGCCCGGGAGGTCGTGCGGATCGCGCCCGGGCTGGCCAAGCTGCTCACCGACCGGCTGATCGAGGCCCTCGGCGGCGTCGAGGCGATCGAGGCGTTCGGCAAGGCCGCGATCGTCGGGACGGCCGGCGAGATCGAGCACGGCGGGGCCCTCATCCACACCCCGTACTTCGGCAATCTGATGCGCGAATGGCTCGGCGGCGAGTCGATCATCTGCTTCGCCGACACCCGCGCCGACGCCGGCGAGCCGCTCGTGGTACCCATGTGGCACAAGACCGCGGCGGCCACCCGCAGCCACTACCAGACCGTGAGCGTACGGGTTCCCGATGCCCCGCGAGCGGACGAGATCGTGGTGGTCGCGGCCGCTTCCACCGGTCCCCGTCCCCATCCGCGAATCGGCGATCGTACGACCGACCCCGTGGTCACCACCCGATCGCTCGAGCAGAACCGTCGCCCGCTGGCGCAGCCCCAGGAGAGTGTCCATTCATGAACGTGCGCAAGATCGTCACCATCGTCGAAGACGTCCACCTCGAAGGCGGACGCGAGGTCGCCCCGGCGGCGCGGGTCGCCATCGTCGCCGCCGTGATCGACAACCCCTGGGCCGGCCAGGGCTTCGTGGAGGATCTGGGCCCCGGCATCGAGGCCACCGCCTCCGACCTGGGGGCGCTGCTCGCGCCACGGGTGATCGAGGCGCTGGGCGCCCCGGTCGAGGCGTACGGCAAGGCGGCCATCGTGGGCCTGGAGGGCGAGATCGAGCACGGCTCGGCGCTGATCCACACGCTCAAGTTCGGCGATCACTTCCGCCGGGCGGCGAACGCGACGACCCTGCTGCCCGCGGTGGAGAAGCGCGCGGCCGCCGGCACCGTCTTCGACATCCCGCTCAAGCACATCACCGACGCGACGATCCGCTCGCACCATCAGACCGTCGAGGTCCGGGTGGCCGACGCGCCGCACCCCGGTGAGCTGCTGATCGGGCTCGCCGCCGCCGCCCAGGGCCGTCCGCAGCAGCGGCTCGCGCCCCTGTCGACCGAGCGGTAGGCCGGAGCCCAGCATGAATCCAGGCGTCGCGTCCGGGCAGCCCACCGTCGTGCTGCTCCACGGGGTCGGGCTGTCCCGGGAGATGTGGGAGCCGGTGGCCGGCCTCTTCCCGAGCGGGTACGAGGTGCTGGCACTCGACCTGCCGGGGCACGGCGCCCGGTCGCCGGTGACCGGTCCGCTCACCCTGGCCGACCTGGCCGGGCGGCTGGCGCCGGAGATCCCGCCGGGCGCCCATCTGGTCGGCTTCTCCCTCGGCGCCCTCGTCGCCCAGCACTTCGCCGCGCACGATCCGGAGCGGGTCGCCACTCTCACCTGCGTCAGCTCGGTCTGCCGTCGTACCCCCACCGAGCGCGAGGCCGTGCTGGCCAGGATGCACGCGGCCGAGCGGGACTTCCCCGCCGCCGCCGCGGCGTCGATCCAGCGCTGGTACGCCGGCACCGACGTACCCGCCGAGGTCGTCCGGCGCACCGAGGCGACCCTGCTGGCCAACGACGTCGGCTCGTTCCTGGCCTGCTACCGGGTCTTCGCCACCGGCGACGCCGAGATCGCACCCGACCTCGGCCGCATCGCCGTACCGACGCTGGCCATCACCGGCTCGCAGGATCCGGGCTCGACACCGGCGATGACCGCGCGGCTCGCCGCGTCCATTCCCGACTGCCGCGCGGTCGTCGTGCCCGGCGCCCGCCACATGCTGCCGGTCGAGCAGCCCCGCGAACTCGTCGACCGGGTTCTGGAACTCGTCGCCCGGGGCACTCCGACCACCCGACTCACCCCGATTGGAGACGACCTCAATGCCTGAGCCCCGCGTCCAGCACGTCATCGGTGGGGAGCCCGTCGAGCCCGCCTCCGGCGAGTACTTCGACAGCGTCAACCCCACCACCGGCGACGTGCTCTACCGGGCCGCCCGCGGCAATGCCGACGACGTCACCCGCGCCGTGGGCGCCGCCCGGTCCGCCTTCGAGGATCCGCGCTGGCGCGACCTGAGCCAGACCCGCCGCGGCAAACTGCTGCGCCGCCTGGGCGATCTGATCGGCGAGGCCGCCGAGGAACTGGCCCGCACCGAGAGCCTCGACAACGGCAAGCCGCTG
>JBDIAG010000424.1:0-4711 GCA_039812305.1 Actinomycetales bacterium
CGTGCTGCTGACCGGCCTGTCCAAGTACGACGGACGTCGCCAGCGTCACCTCAGCGTGCGCGAGTTCCAGCAGGTGGCCGGACGGGCCGGACGCGCCGGCTACGACACCGCCGGCACCGTCGTGGTGCAGGCGCCCGAGCACGAGATCGAGAACCTGCGGCTGCTCGCCAAGGCCGGGGACGATCCCAAGAAGCGCCGCAAGGTCGTCCGCCGCAAGGCCCCGGACGGCTTCGTCAACTGGACGCAGAAGACGCACGACCGGCTGGCGACCGGGGTCCCGGAACAGCTGACGCCGCGGATGAAGGTCAACCACGCGACGTTGATCAACGTGCTGGCCCGGCCGGACGACCCGTTGCCGGCCATCCGGCGACTCCTCCTCGACAACCACGACCCCCGCCCACACCAGGTGCGGCTGGTCAAGGACGCGATCGCCGCCTATCGCTCGCTCCTCGCCGCCGGCGTGGTCGAGCAGTCCGAACGTCCGGACGCCTTCGGGCGACGGATCCGGCTCACCGTCGACCTGCCGGAGTCCTTCGCCCTCAACCAGCCGCTGTCGCCCTTCGCACTGGCCGCTTTCGACCTTCTCGATGTCGAATCCGAGGCGTATCCCCTCGACGTCATCTCGGTGATCGAGGCCACGTTGGACGATCCGCGACCCGTGCTGAACGCGCAGGAGTTCAAGGCCCGCGGCGAGGCGGTCGCGGCGATGAAGGCCGAGGGCATCGAGTACGAGGAGCGGATGGAGCTCCTGGAGGACGTCACCTACCCGCAGCCGCTGGCCGAGCTGCTCGACGCCGCGTTCGAGGCCTATCGCAGCGGGCATCCGTGGGTGGCCGAGTACGAGCTCTCGCCGAAGTCGGTCGTGCGCAGCATGTGGGAGCAGGCGATGACCTTCGCCGAGTTCGTCTCGGTGCTCGGCCTGGCCCGCAGCGAGGGGACGCTCCTGCGCTATCTCTCCGACGCCTACCGCGCGCTGCGGCAGACGGTTCCGGCCGCCAGGCGCACGCCGGAGCTGGACGAGATCGTCGAGTGGCTCGGCGAGCTGATCCGGCAGACCGACTCCTCGCTGCTGGAGGAGTGGGAGTCGTTGACCTCCGGTGCCGAACCCGTGCCGCTGCCGGCGGCCACCGACGACACTCCCCCGCCGGTGACGGCCAACCTTCGCGCTTTCCGCACCCTGGTGCGCAATGCCCTCTTCCGCCGGATCGAGTTGGCGTCGCGGCGGCGCTACGACGAACTGGGCGAGCTGGACGCCGACGCCGGCTGGGACGCCGGCGCCTGGCGAGCCGCGATGACCGACTACTTCACCGAATACGACGACCTCGGCACCGGGCCGGACGCCCGCGGCCCGGCACTGCTGCTGATCGACGAGCACCCGGACGACCAACCCGGCCGACGCTGGCTCGTCCGGCAGATCTTCGACGACCCGGAAGGCGACCGCGACTGGGGCATCGGCGCCGTCGTCGACCTGGACGCCAGCGACGACACGGGCACCCCCGCCATCCAGGTCCTCTCGGTCGGCCCCCTCACCTCGGCGAACGGGTGATCTCCCTCGCCGATGCGGGTGGATCACCCTCGCGCGCGACGCGCCCAGCGAAGCAGGGCCACGGTGATCGTGGCGGCCACGACGAAACAGATCAGACCCGCCACGGCGTCGCCCGCGTGCACGCCGTGACTGTGACTGAGCTTCATCACCACCGGGCCGTAGGACGTCCAGCGGGCGACGGCCAGGGTGAGGATGACGGCTCCGGGCCACAGCACGGCGAAGGCCAGCAGCAGGGCCAGATCGACCAGGGCCGCCCGGCCCCGCGAGTGCGTGGATCCGGCTGGCGGACCCATCACCTCGCCCGGCGGGCGGCCATGGGTACGGGTCATCCCCCCATTCTCCCCCGACCTCGACCCCGGTCCTGCCGACTTGGGATCGTGCGGGGCGGGTCGTTCGTCTACGGTGACAAGAGCGACAGAGCAGACCGGCGCCAACGACGGATCTCACAGCAGACGATTCACGGCCCAGCCTCACCGTGGCGAGCAGACGAGGCGAGCTGAGAAAGGGAGCGACATGTCCGAACCCCTCGACCTTTCCACGCCATTGGCTCCCCCCGCCCAGGCCCAGGATCTCGTGCTGACCCCGCCCGCCGCGGTGCCCGCCATCCCGCAGGAACGGGCCGCCGGCATGGTGCCGGTCGGCAAGGAGCAGCAGGACGCGATCCGCGCCAAGGCCGAGGCTTTCGTGGCCGACCTGGTCAGCGTCGACGTGCGCAGCCCGGAGTTCGGTCAGAAAGTGGCCCAGATCACGCAGATGGGTCAGCGCGAGATCGTCGAGTCGAGCCAGGTCTCGAACCGCATGCTCGACCGTCCGGCGGCGGCCCTGGAGGGCACGAAGGGCAATGGCGTCAGTGCGCAGGCGAAGGTGGCCGGCTCGCTCGCCGAACTGCGGCACACGGTCACCGACCTCGACCCGGGCCGCTCCGACATCCGCGGCGCCCGCAAACTGTTCGGCCTGATCCCGGGTGGGGACAAGCTGCGCGCCTACTTCGATCGCTACCAGTCCGCGCAGAAGCAGCTCGACGCGATCATCCGGGCCTTGGCCTCCGGCAAGGACGAGCTCGGCAAGGACAACGCCGCGATCGAGTCCGAGCGCGCCAACATGTGGGCGCTGATGGGCAAGCTGTCCGAGTACGTCACTCTCGCCGCCGCTCTCGACCAGGCGACCGAGCGCAAGGTGAACGAGCTGCGCTCGATGGGCCGCACCGAGGACGCCGAGACCCTCACTTCGGACGCACTCTTCCCGATCCGCCAGCGCCGCCAGGACATCCTGACCCAGCTCGCCGTCGCGGTGCAGGGCTACCTGGCTCTCGATCTGGTGAAGAAGAACAACGTCGAGCTGATGAAGGGCGTCGACCGGGCGCAGACGACGACCGTGGCCGCGCTGCGCACCGCCGTCATCGTCGCCCAGGCCCTCACCAACCAGAAGCTGGTGCTGGAGCAGATCAACGCCCTCAACACCACGACGAACAGCATGATCGAGTCGACCTCGGTGATGCTGCGGCAGCAGGGTGCGCAGATCCACCAGCAGGCGGCCCAGGCCGCGGTGAGCGTGGAGTCCCTGCAGCGGGCCTTCGACAACGTCTTCGCCGCGATGGACGCGATCGACACCTACAAGGCCCAGGCGGTGCAGACGATGGCCACCACCGTCAACGCCCTGGAGCAGCAGATCACCCGGGCCTCGCCCTATCTGGAGCGTTCGCACGCGGAGTCGGTACGTGACGGCAGCGCGGGCGGGCGGCCTTGAGCTCGTTCTGGTCCTCGCTGTTCGGCCGGCCCCGGCCGGTCGAGCCGGCACCCCAGCCGCAGGCCGCACCCGCTGCGCCGCCGCCGTCCCGACCCGAGGAGCACCTGCCGAGTCCGGCGGAGATGCTGGACCAGTTGACCTGGCTGGTGCGCAAGGTCAACCGGGCCGGCGGACGTATGCCCGAGGGCGGGGTGCCCGCCGTCCACGAGGTCGAGGACGTGCTGCGTCCGCTGCTGGAGTACCTGCAGATCAACCCGGCCACCGAGGCCGAGATGATCGGCGTGCGAGCCCTCGTCACCGACTACCTGCCGACCACGGTCGACACCTTCCTGGCGCTGCCACCCAGCTTCGCGGCCACTCACCGCAACCGGCACGGGCGCAGCCCCGAGGAGGAGTTCCTTCAGCAGATGGAACTCCTGGCAGATGGGGCGATCGAGACGGCGACGGCCATCTACGCTGGGGACGCACAATTGCTGACGAACCAGGGCCGGTTCCTGCACAACCGGTTCGCGCGATCGGAGCTGGATCTGTGACCCCACGGGACGCTCACCCGACGAGCCCCGACCGGGAATGAGCCCGGGCCCCGCACGAGTTCCGGCGGACGACGAGAGGAGGACGGAATGGCGACCACTCTGACCAAGGGCGCGAACGTGGCACTGGCCTTGTTGCGGCCCAACGTGCGGCGAGTGCTGGTCGGTCTCGGCTGGACGCCGCCGTCCCCCGACTACCAGCTGGATCTCAGCGTGCTGCTGTGCGGGCGGGACGGCCAGGTGCCCTCGCCGGACTACGTGGTCTTCGCCTCGCAGCTGGCCGCGGCCGGGTCGGCCCCGGCCGTCAGTCCCGGCTATGCCGGTGGCGACCACGACAACGAGCAGATCGAGGTGGATCTGGCCGCCACCCCGCCCTACATCGAGAAGATCGTGTTCGCGGCCTCGATCTACTCGGCCGCGGCGCGACGGCAGACGTTCGGTCAGATCGCACATCTCTACATCCACGTCGAGGATCTCGCTGCGGGGGACGATCTGGTGCGCTATCCGCTCGATCACGACTGCGCCGGGGAGACCGCGCTCGCCTTCGGCGAGCTGTACCGGCACACGTCCGGCTGGAAGTTCCGCGCGGTCGGGCAGGGCTGGTCGGACGGCCTGGCCGGCCTGACCCGCGACTACGGGGCGGGGGTCCGGCGATGACCATTCCCCCCGACACCCCGGATCTGCACTTCATCCGGCGACGACAGCCCGCGGGCGCGCCGAACGGGCACGCCCACGCCTCGCCACCCCCGAACTCGCTCGAGCCACCGCCCAGACCGGACGCATCGCCGTCGCCCTTGGACCTCACCCCGCCGTCCGGCTCACCTGCCCCGGCGGGGCCGTCGTCCCTGGACCTGTCCACGCCGGTGGCGCCGCCGCAGTCCGTGCCGGA
>JBDIAG010000425.1:0-4708 GCA_039812305.1 Actinomycetales bacterium
GGAGAGCGAGGAGCAGGACGTCGCCGTGGTGCTGCGCGCGGCTCTGCGCTACCTGGGGCGGAACTCGTGACGGAGGAAGAACTGGCCGACGGCAGCCGGGAGATCGAGATCGCCGAGTCCACCCGGGTCGTCTCGCCCGCGGCGGACGCGGTCGAGCGGGCCGCCGAAGCGGCTCTGCGCCCGCGGCGCCTGGCGGATTTCGTCGGGCAACCCGTGGTGCGCGAACAGCTCCAGCTCGTGCTGGAAGCCGCCCGGGCCCGCCAGCGGCCGCCGGATCATCTGCTGCTCTCCGGCCCGCCCGGTCTCGGCAAGACGACGCTGGCGATGATCATCGCCGCCGAGCTCGGCAGCTCGATCCGGGTGACCAGTGGTCCGGCGATCCAGCACGCCGGTGATCTGGCCGCCCTGTTGTCGTCCCTGGAGGAGAACGAAGTGCTCTTCCTGGACGAGATCCACCGGACGGCGCGGCCGGCCGAGGAGATGCTCTACATGGCGATGGAGGACTTCCGGGTCGACGTGGTCGTGGGCAAGGGGCCGGGCGCGACCGCGATTCCGTTGCAGCTCCCGCCGTTCACGCTCGTCGGCGCGACCACCCGCGCCGGCCTGCTCACCGCGCCGCTGCGCGACCGCTTCGGTTTCACCGCGCACCTGGCCTTCTACTCGGCCGAGGATCTGCAGATCGTCCTGCACCGCTCCGCGCAGCTGCTCGGCATCAGGCTCACCGAGGAGGGGGCCGTGGAGATCGCCCGGCGTTCGCGCGGCACCCCGCGGATCGCCAATCGCCTCCTGCGGCGGGTGCGAGACTGGGCGGAGGTGCGGGGCGAGGGGGTCGTCGATCTGACCGCGGCCCGGGCGGCCCTGCAGGTGTACGAGGTGGACGAGCTGGGCCTGGATCGGCTGGACCGCGGTGTTCTCACCGCATTGTGCCGGCGATTCGGGGGCGGCCCGGTCGGCCTCACGACCCTGGCCGTCGCGGTGGGGGAGGAACCCGAGACCGTCGAGGAGGTGGCCGAGCCGTTCCTGGTTCGCGAGGGTCTGATCGGCCGGACTCCGCGTGGCCGGGTGGCCACTCCCGCCGGTTGGCAGCACATCGGCCTGACTCCTCCCGCCGGCGCGCAACTGGGGCTGGACCTGGGCTGAGGGTGGTGCCCCCGATGGCGCCCCGCGGCCGGACTGCCGGGCGGGGGGTCCTGGGGCCCGGTACTCGCCGTCCCCAGTTCGTTCTGGCCGGCCCCCCACCGTGGTCTCGTGCCGATCAGCCGCCTGTTCGCGCGTTGACCAGGTATGTGTCGAGCGGCCGGCGATCGCTGGCTGCTCGGCCGACAACCGGTCAACGTGCGAACACCTGGTCGATCGAGTAGCCGCTCGCAGCCGACCGGGGATGCCCGGTCAGGTGAGGCCTACGTCGCGTCGTGACGTCCTGATTGCGTACCTCGTTTAGACTCGAACCTGACCTGCCCACCCAGGTGGGTCGTGCGTGCCGTCAGCCGGCCATGACCGAGCCCCCGACTTCAGGATCGTGACCCCCGCGTGGAACTTCTCCTCCCCGTCCTTCTCCTTGGCCTTGTCTTCTGGATGTTCTCCCGCCAGCGCAAGGCCCAGAACCAGCAAGCTCAACTGCGTTCGTCGCTGACCCCCGGGCAGCGCATCATGACCACGTCAGGCGTCTTCGGCACCGTGACCGGAGTCGAGGGTGACCGGATGTGGGTGGAGATCGCTCCCGACACCGAGGTCGAGATGGTCGTGGCCGCACTGGCCAAGGTGGTGCCGTCCGAGTCGCCGGACGACTTGGCGGAACTCGAGACGCTGGATTCGACGACCGACGATGATGAGGACGTGGACCTCACCAAGGCCGAGCCCGAGGAACGGATCTCGCTGGACAAGCACGTCGGGGAAGAGCCGGATCAGCGTCCGGGCAATTCCTGACGAGCTCGTCCCTTTCGCGACCGGTCTCGGGGGGCGAGGTCCGGTCGACCCGATGAAGAAGTAAGGACTGACTCTTGTCTCGTAAGACTCGATCGCGCCGGCCGTTGATCGCGCTGTTGGTGCTGATCCTCGGCATGACGGGAGCCGTGGCCGCCGGCGCAAAGTGGAGCAGTGCGAGCTTCGAACCGAAGCTGGCCCTCGACCTGGCCGGTGGCACCCAGATCATCCTGACACCCAAGCTCAATCCCGGCGAGCGCGGAACGATCGACGCCAACGCGATCAACCAGGCGATCGAGATCATCCGGCAGCGAGTCGACTCCAGCGGCGTCTCCGAGGCCGAGATCACCAGCCAGGGCGGGCGGAACATCGTCGTCTCACTGCCCGGCGATCCGACCGAGCAGGCGCAGGCGATCGAGCTGGTCAGTCAGTCCGCGCAGATGCGGTTCCGACCGGTGCTGTACGTGGCCGCCGGGGCGCCCGAGGCGACACCGGAACAGACCCCGAGCGAGGAGACCCCGGCCGAGCCGACTCCCAGCGAGTCCGCGCCGAGCGACGCGACGCCGAGCCAGTCGGCCCCGGCCGAGAGTCAGCCGGCAGCAGAGCCCACCACCCAGAACCGGGCCATCCCGCAGGCCTTCGCCGCGAGCACACCGGCCGCCACTACCCCCGCCGCCAGCGAACCGGCTGCCAGCGAACCGGCTGCCAGCGAACCGGCCCAGAGCGCGCCGGCCGCCAGCGAACCGGCGGCGGATCCGTCCCAGAGCGCCGCGGCCGATCCGTCGGCCGGCACCAGCTCCGATCTGAGCCAGATCACCGAAGAGGTCTACACGCAGTTCCAGGCGCTGGACTGCAGTGACCCCGCCGCCCGCACCGGTGGCGAGGGCGACGACCCGAAGAAGGTGCTGGTCACCTGCAGTCAGGACGGCGCGGCCAAGTACATCCTCGGGCCGGTCGAGATCGAGGGCTCGCGGATCAGCGAGGCCAGCGCCGGCATGGGCACCAACTCCCAGGGCAGCGCGACCGGTGAGTGGGTCGTCAACCTCTCGTTCGACTCCCAGGGTGCCAAGGTGTTCCGCGACATGTCGCAGCGCCTGCTCTCCCTGCAGTCGCCGCAGAACCAGTTCGCGATCGTCCTGGACGGTCTGGTGGTCTCCGCCCCGCAGATGAACGCTCTGATCACGGACGGCAAGGCGCAGATCAGCGGTTCCTTCACCCAGGAATCCTCGAACCAGCTCGCCAACCAGCTTCGGTTCGGTGCTCTGCCGATGTCGTTCACCGTGCAGTCGAGCGAGCAGATCTCGGCCCTGCTGGGTTCGGAGCAGCTGCGCAACGGTGTTCTCGCCGGCATCATCGGCCTGATCCTGGTCGTCATCTACTCGCTGATCCAGTACCGGGCCCTCGGCCTGGTCACCGTGGCCAGCCTCGTCGTCACCGGGCTGCTCACCTATCTGTCGATCTGCCTGCTCTCGTGGGGTTACGGCTATCGATTGTCCCTGCCCGGTGTGACCGGTCTGATCATCGCGATCGGCGTCACCGCCGACTCGTTCATCGTCTACTTCGAACGCATCCGGGACGAGGTGCGCGACGGTCGCAGCCTGGTCGCCGCGGTCGAGACCGGGTGGGCGCGGGCCCGGCGGACCATCATCGCCTCGGACGCGATCAACCTGCTGGCCGCCGTCGTCCTCTACCTGCTCGCGGTCGGCGGGGTGCGCGGGTTCGCGTTCACGCTCGGTCTCACCACGATCCTCGACCTGCTGGTCGTCATCCTCTTCACCCATCCGCTGGTCTCGATCCTCGCCCGCACGAAGTTCTTCGGTGGAGGCCACAAGCTCTCCGGGTTCGACCCCGAGCACTTGGGACGCGCACCCGCCTACGCGGGCCGTGGACGGGTCCGCAGCGGCGAGGAGCGGATGACGATCGCGCAGCGCAAGGCGGCCGAACGGCGGGCCGCCGAAGAGGCTGACCCACCTCCGGACGACGACGAGACCCTGCAGCGCGCCTCGCTGACGAAGGAGTCCTGACCGATGGCCTCTCGCTTCGCCAAGTTCGGCAACGACCTCTACACCGGCGACCGCTCGTACAACTTCGTCGGCAACTGGCGCCGGTGGCTGGCCATCGGTGGCGCCACGATGATCCTCTGCATCCTCATCCTCGTGGTGCGTGGCCTCAACCCGAGCATCGAGTTCCGGGGCGGCTCGCAGTTCCAGATCTCCGGTCTGAAGAACCCGAGTCAGTCGATCGCCGTGGACGTCGTCACCGACGCGGTCGGCTCCGCGGCGGCTCCGCGGGTCTCCGTCCTCGGCGGCACCGCGGTGCAGGTGCAGACCGAGCGGCTCACCGACGACGAGACGACGCATCTGCGCGACCAGCTCGCCAAGGCCTACGACGTGGACGTCGCCAATGTCACCTCGTCCTACGTGGGTGCGTCCTGGGGTGCCGACGTCACCAAGAAGGCCCTCACCGGCATGGTGATCTTCCTGGTGCTGGTGACCCTGGTCATCACCCTCTACTTCCGCGCCTGGCAGATGGCGGTGGCCGCGGTGGCCGCGCTGATTCACGACCTCGTCGCGACGGCGGGCATCTACTCGCTCACCGGGTTCGAGGTGTCCCCGGCATCGGTGATCGGCTTCCTGACGATCCTCGGGTACTCGCTGTACGACACGGTCGTCGTGTTCGACAAGGTGCGTGAGAACACCGCCGACATCTATTCGTCGACGAAGCGCACCTATGCCGAGGCGGTCAACTACGCCGTCAACCAGACCCTCGTGCGCTCCATCAACAC
>JBDIAG010000426.1:0-4707 GCA_039812305.1 Actinomycetales bacterium
GATGTGCCCGTCGTCGTCGGTGGCATCATCCCGACCTCGGACGCGGCTGCCCTGCGCGAGCGCGGCGTGGCCGCCGTGTTCACGCCCAAGGACTTCGGGCTCAACGACATCATGGCCGAGGTGGTCCGGGAGATCCGCAAGGCCCACGACCTGCCGATGGATCAGCTGTCCTCGAAGTAGGTCCGGGTCACGACCACCGTGACGAGGATCCCGTCGGCCTCGCCGGCGGCCTGCTCGACCGCGCGCACGTCATGGTCGTTCCAGCCGTCGTAGGAATCGGGTATGTCCAGGCCGGAGAACTCGGTCGGTGGTTCGATCCGGAGCCGCAGGTGATCCGGGCCGCGCTGGAAGCGCGCGCTCGCCGTGTCGCCGTAGACCTCGAGGTCGAACTCGGGTTCGGGTCGCCAGCCGGCGTCGGCGAGGTGCCGGGTCTGCGCGACCACCGTGTCCAGGGGTGTCTGCGGCGCCGCCGTGTACAACAGGACGTGACCGGCGGTGCACCGCAGGGTGTAGCCGTCGTGCACCTTCCAGTTGTTCTGCCCCGGCTCGCAGGAATCGACGGTGCCGGTGACCGGCTCGCCCAACGTCGCGCGCAAGGCTCCGTCGGTCTCCGCGGTGGTGGCCCGCAACGGCTCGCGCACGTCGGCTCGGGCCCGGACGACCGCGCGGTCGTCCGCCTGGGCCGGCCGCCGGATCCCGTCCCAGCCGCCTTCCAGGTTCCACCACAGCACCCCGAAGAGCGCGAGGACGCAGATCACGATGGCGGCCACCACGCTGAGGATCACCTTCGCCCAGCGGGGGAAACGACGGCGTGCGGCGTGCGGGCTCATGCTTCCAACCATCGCGCAGCCGGTCCGATCGCGCATGAGTGCGCGGACTCAGCCAGGGGTGCTGTTCGGGGCCGACCGAGCTGCCATGGCCGGCCAGGATGCTCTCGGTGCGGCGGGCCTAGAAGAGGCTCGGTTGCAGGCCCTGCACGAGCCGGAGGACATCGTCGGCGCAGCCCCAGGACAGTGTCAGGCCGTTGTCGTCGTGTCCGTAGCAGTGCACCAGGGTGCGGTGCGCGGTGCCCCGGCCCCCGCTCGTCTTCTCCAGCCTGATCCGCCCACGCGAGGGCCGCAGGCCGACCCGCTGACCGACGACGGTCGCGTCCTCCAGCCGTGGCTCCACCTGGAGGGCACGGCCGAGGATGTTCTCGGTGGCCTCCTGCGTGGAGGTGGCGTCCCACTCCTGCGGGTCGGCGGTGCTGCCCACCAGCACGCGATCGCCATGAGGCACCAGAAACAGCGGGGGAGTCTCCCGGTCCTGCACCGACCACCATCCGGACAGACCGGGATTCGACAGCACGACCACCTGGCCACGCACCGGTACCACCTCGGGGTCGTCGGCGAGCCAGCGTGCCGAGGCTCCGGTCGCGTTGACCACGACGCCCCGCTGCGGCAGGGTCGAGACGGCCATCCGGGTCAGCGATCCGCCTGCATCCCGGATCCGCTGCAGCAGGTGCCGCAGGTACAACGACTGGTCGACCACCGGCAGGCGTACCACCCAGCCGCTGTCGTAGCCCGCACGTGGTCGCGAGATCTCTTCCAGCCGAACCCGATTCGCCATCGCAGCCGCCCACCACGGCCGCAGCGCCGCGCTCGGGCGGTACAGCAGCTGCCCGGACGTCAGCCGTACTCCGCTATCCGGATCGGAGGCGAGACGGGTCAGTTCGTCGAAGGTGCTCCCGGCCCAGCGCAGCACGTCGTCAGCGGGTTCGAGCTGTTGGGGGAGCCACAACCCGGCATCGGCGGCGGAGGAGGTCTCCAGCGGCAGGTCGCGCGCGAAGATCTGGGTGTCGTAGCCGGCCTCGGCCAGTCGCACCGCGCAGGTCAGCCCGATGAGGCCCGCGCCGACGATGACCACCCGATCGCTCACCCGGCCATCCTTGCATGCGGCGACGGCGCTACCGGAGATGACGAACGGATATCAGCACGCGTAACAAGAATCAGAGGTAGACGGTGCGGGACCGCACACTGCCGACCACCCGTCCCACCAGCAGCCCGAAGGTGGCCGCGCACCGATTGCGGCCATCGGCCTGGCCGAGGTGACGCAGTTGGGCGAGCAGTCGCAGGTAGGCCATGCCGATCTGGAGGATGTTCCGCCGCGGCATGCCCGACGAATGATGCTTGCGGAAGAGCTCGACCTCGCCCTTGCCGTAGGCGACGTGCTGGCGGAACAGCGTGGTGGCGCCATCCCGATACCGGTAATGGACGACCGCCTCGGGCACGAACTGGGCGGGCATGCCGGCGTACAGCAGGCGCCAGGAGAGATCGATGTCCTGTTGGTTGCGCAACGTCTCGTCGAAGCCGCCGACCTGCTCGACCGCCTCCCGCCGGGCCCCCATCGCGGCGCCGATGACCGCCGGACGATAGCCACAGAACTCGTCGATCCGGTCGAACTGCAATGGCTTCCGGAAACCCACCTGATCGTGCGAGTTGATCTTGGTGATCTCCAGCTTTCCGCCGACGACCGGATGCCGGGCGAGGGCACGCCCCAGGTGCAGCAGATAGTCGGGGTCGGGGATGTCGTCGCTGTCCAGGAAGACCAGGCCGTCGCCCTTGGCCTCGCGGATGCCGAGGTTGCGGGCGACCGGGGCGGTCGCCGGCTCGTCCCGGGCGATGACTGTCAGGCGCGGTACCCGATCCGCGTAGGACTGCGCGATCCGGACGGTCTGATCGGTCGAGCCGCCGCTGACGACGATCAGTTCCCACCAGGCCGGGTACTGCTGGGCAGCGATGGCGTCCAAGGTCTGTGGGAGGTGGTTCTGGCTGTTATGGGCGGGGATCACCACGCTCAGCGTGGGCAAAAGAGTATCCAAAGATGGGGTCGAGGTCGGCTCCACACCGAGACTCTACCCTTACGTAAGGATAGTCGCCACCCCCCAAAGGGTATTTTTGTGCGATGAGGCGTATTGGGGGCGCGACGGGAACCTAAGTCCGCTTCTCGCCGATCTGAGCGAGAATGCCGCGGAACTCCTCGGCCCATTCGAGCCGCTGCCGCAGCTTGGCGATGCTCTCGTCGGCGCGGAGCTGGCACGTCGCGATGAACTCGTAGGCGGAGCGCCGGGCGGCTTCGTCGGAACCCGGATCGTCCAGCAGATCGAGCGAGGCCAGCAGTTGCTTCATCTCGTCCAGGGTGAAGCCCAGCGGCTTCATCCGGCGGACGGTGATCAGCCGGTCGATGTCGGCTTCGGTGTACAGCCGGAAGCCGCCGGAACTGCGTCCGGACGGTTGGACCAGCCCGGCTTCCTCCCAATGGTGCAGAGTGCGGTGGGAGAGTCCCAGCCGCTCGGCGACGACGCCGATCTGCATGCGTCCGGGCTCGCTGATCTGCGACTCCGGCCCGGTCTCGTCGCCGTCGCGGATCATCGGCTCACCCACTGGCTCGTTCGTCATCTAGCCTCCCAAATCCCCCGGGGCAAACCCCACCCCGTCACGTCTCGGGTGACGATAGTGCCACTGTCAAGTGGATATGGGGTGATCCAGTGGGTGATACGTCCGGAAGATTCGAGTGTTCCGGGCCGTCTAGAAGAGACGCGAACTCGGGTCGTCCAACCCGCGCAATTCGTCGTAATCGAGAGTGAGGCACTCGATCCCGCGGTCCGCCGCGAGCACCTTGGCCTGCGGCCGGATCTCCTGGGCCGCGAAGACCCCGCGGACCGGCGCCAGGCGTGGATCGCGATTGAGCAGTTCCAGATACCTGGTCAGCTGCTCGACGCCGTCGATCTCACCGCGCCGCTTGATCTCCACCGCGACGGTGACCCCGGTGGCGTCCCTCGCCAGGATGTCGACCGGGCCGATGGGGGTCGGATACTCCCGCCGGATGAGGACGTGGCCGTTGCCGAGCACCTGGATCTGTTCGGCCAGCAGCTTCTGCAGGTGCGCCTCGACGCCGTCCTTGATCAGGCCGGGGTCGAGACCGAGATCGTGGCTCGAGTCGGAGACGATCTCGTAGATCCGGATGATCAGGCGGTCTCCGCTCTTGGGCTGCGTGACCGTCCAGACCTGGGTGACCCCGGCGTCGGCCTCCTCCGGTGAAGGGTCCGTCTGGGTCAGCGAGCACGGTGTGCTCATCCAGTTCAGGGGCTTGTAGGAGCCGCCGTCGGAGTGAACCAGCACGCTGCCGTCGGCCTTCACCATCAGGAGCCGCACGGCCGCTGGAAGGTGTGCGTCCAGGCGGCCGGCGTAGTCGACTTCACAGCGGGCGATCACCAGGCGCACTCTCGGCAGCGTAGTCGGTCAGCCGATCCCCAGGATCACCAGGAGGGCCAGCAGCGCGGAGCAGGCGATCGTGCAGACTCCGCCGATCGCGAGCAGCCAGCCGCTGCGGGAGATGCCGGCGCGGCCGCGCGGGCCCATCGGCTGGAAGCCGGCCGCGAACTGGACCGGAGCCGTCCCGTAGCCGGCCGGTGGCAGGGGCGCCGGCCGGAAGGCCTGGGAACGGCTGCCGAACGGGTCCGCCGGGACGGTGCCGATCTGGGCGGGGTGCGACCGGAACGGGTCGGACTGGACCGGGTCGGGCTGGAACACCGTGGGCTGGAAGGGGTTGGGCCGGAAAGGGTTGGGCTGGTACGGCGCGACGGCCGGCCGGTCCGCCACGGGGGTCGGACGGTCCGCGGCGGCGGTCGGGCGGTCGAGGAAGGAGCGGTATCCGAAGTCGGGGTAA
>JBDIAG010000427.1:0-4685 GCA_039812305.1 Actinomycetales bacterium
CGAAGTGGCTCGACAGCTCCTCGACCTCGCCCATCGAACGGGTATCGATGCCGTAGAGGATGGCCGGACGCAGAGGTACCGCATCCTCGTCACAGGGAACGAGACACGGCCCCATTCCGGAAATGGATACTCCGGCCAACTCTCGCCCATCCACGAGCGGAAGAAGGTCATCGCAGATGGCCTTGAAATCACGCCACCAGACTTTCTCCGCGTCCTGCTCCGCCCAACCGGGGCGTGGGAGTGATACGTCGTGAGGCTGTTCGCTCACCCCGACAATCCGGCCGTTAGTCCGGGTCAATACACCCTTTGAGCTTCCGGTTCCGATGTCAACGCCGAGCAGGACTTTCGGACGATGAAGAGGCGACACGGAAGCAATCCCCTTTCAGTTTGAACTTTGCCGGAGAGTATCACTCGGGACACGATTCTGGGTGCTGCCAGCCTCGAAACTCGTGCCTCTTCGCATAGTGGTCGAGCGGACGCCGAACTCGTTGATCACCGCTCGCCGAAACGCGTACCCGGCCCGGCAATACGCGCCATTTCGCCTTGATCGCCTGAACGGCGCCCGTGCCGCGACGATGAGCCGCAGCGGGCGAGCCTCCCGGAGGGGCTGTCGCCGGCTCCATGGGCCAGATCACAACCGGGGCATGCGTACTCGGTCACGGCCGCTGCTAGATTGCCCGTGCCAGTCGTGCTCGCCAGAGCCAGGGAACCCGGTGCGAATCCGGGACTGACGCGCAGCGGTGAGGGAGACGGGCGGAACACGACGCCACTGAGTGCCGGGCACTCGGGAAGGCGTTCCGTCCGGTTGGGTCCCGAGTCCGAAGACCTGCTGGCCGCGGGTGCCGCCCGTGCCATCCGTCCACTGGCTTCGCGCATGAGCCACGACCGAGAAGGACCCTCCCTCGATGTCCGTACGCCTGTTCCGCCGGCCCGATCGCGCGCTGTTCGCGGCCACCTCCCTGTGCACCGTTCTCCTGGCCAGCGCCTGCGGGAGCGCCGGCAGCCAGGAGAGCGACGACCCGACCGCCAGTTCCGCCAGCACGTCGGCGACCATCACCAACTGCGGCGAGGAGGCGTCGTACACCGTGCCCGCGACAGCCATCGTCGCCACCAGCAACTCGGCGAACATCGGCACGCTGCTCAAGATCGGGGCCGTCGACCAGCTGGCCGCCGTCTCGATGACGAAGGGCAACGACGCGGTGATGAGCGAGCTCTACGGACCGGGCATCGCCGATGTGCCCCGGCTGAAGAGCCCCATCTCGCTGGAGTCGATCGTGGCCACCGAGCCCGATCTGCTGATCGGCTCGTACAGCGGACTGTTCTCCGGTTCCTCCGGCGTCACTCCGGAGGCGGCGAAGGACAAGGGCATCGCCACGTACGTGATCTCGGACAGCTGCCGACAGGATCCCTCCGCCGGCGCGTCGTCCAAGCTCGGCACGATGGATCCGTGGGAGGCGGTGCACGCCGACCTCGCGAACTACGGCACGCTCACCGGCCACGAGGACGAGGCGGCGAAGGCGTCCGACGAACTCGATCGGCGTCTCGCCGCCCTGAAGGCCGCGCCGCAGGCCGAGAAGGCGCCCCGCGTCCTGCTCTTCGACAGCGGCACCACCGACGTCTACACCTCCGGCCGCAACGGTCCGCCGCAGGGGATCCTCACCGCGGCCGGCGCCGAGAACGTCTTCGCCTCCGAGGACACGACCTGGTTCAAGGCGTCGTGGGAATCGGTCGCGACCCAGAAGCCGGACGTCATCGTCGTGATGGACTACAAGAGCGACACGCCGGACGAGGTCGAGCAGAAGCTCGCCACCATCCGCAGCCAGGCCGCGCTCAAGGACACCGACGCCGTCAAGCAGAACCGCATCATCGTGCTGCCGCTGACCTTGTTCACCAGCGGCTACCCGAACATCGAGGCCGCCGAACAGGTGCGGGTCGGGCTCGAGCGGCTCGGTCTGCAGCCCGCATCGGGGATCACGCCGGCGCTCGACCTGTCGTGACGACCGGTGACCGGGCGCTCCATCTGCTCCACACGCTCGACCCGGATCACTACCTCCTGCACGAGGGCCCGACGCCGTCGGCCGACGGATGGCGGGCGGCCGCCTCGCTCGCCGAGCCGGAGATCTGGCCGGACATCGCTCGCGCCTACGCGGCGGACGTCGGCTGCACGAGCGTCGTGGTCGGCGGCTCCTGTGCGCTGCAGGGCTACGCTGGTCGCGTGGCGGCTCTGACGGTGGGCCGGTGGGTCGTCACCGGTCAGGGGCTCCCGACAGCGGAGACGGACCTGCGAGTGAGGCTGCGCCGGGGACGCACCGTGTCGCTGCAGGTCGGCGTGTCGTCGGCCGGCGGTCCGGACACTCCGGCCCGGATCGCCGACGACCTGCACACCCACTTGATGGGAATCGTCGCCGCCTCGCGGACGGTCTCCCGATTGCGGGAGCGCGTCGCCTGGGGCAACGTCGCCGCGGCGGTGGCCGGTGCCTGGCGACGGGTGCACGACGCGGCGCCCCCGGCGTATCGGCCCGCGCTGCGTCGGCACGCCCGGGACTGCCTGTCCGCCGACGTCTGGCCGTGGCAGCAGGCACCCCTGCGGTGGGACGTGCTGCCGCACACCCCCTTCGGGACGAGCCTGGTCTTCCACCGGCACACGTGTTGCCTCATGCGGTTGTCGCCGGAGAAGGCGGAGTGCGCCTCGTGCTCCGACCTCGACGCGGACACCGTCGTCCGGCGATGGGCGACCGCCCCGACGACTCTGCGTCCGCCACCGGCCGTCCCGATGGGTGCCCATGTCGACCTCTGACGCCCGGCGGGTGCCGCTGGCCCCGGTGCTGCTGGCGGGCCTGGCCGTCCTCGTGCTCAGCGTGCCGGCGGCGACCGCTCTCGGATCGACGCCGCTACCCCTGCACGAGGTCGTGGACGTCTGGTGGGCCCGCCTGCAGCACACCGCCAGCCACTCCACGGCGGACACCATCACCTGGCAGATCCGGGCTCCCCGAGTGGTCCTCGCGCTCCTGGTCGGCGCCGGCCTCGCGGTCGCCGGCACGATCGTGCAGACGCTGGTCCGCAATCCGCTCGCCGATCCGTACCTGCTCGGCGTCTCCGCCGGGGCGAGTGTCGGTGCGACCGCGGTGATCACGCTGGGTGTCCTCGCGGTCGCCGGAACCTGGGCGCTGTCGCTGGGCGCGATGCTCGGCGCGTTGACGGCCGCCGCCATCGTGTTCGGCATCGCGCAGGCGCAGGGTGGGTTGACTCCCCTACGCCTGGTCCTGACCGGAACCGTTCTGGCATCGGCCTTTTCGGCGATCGCCAGCTTCCTGGTGTTCCGCAGCGACGATCCGCAGGTGGCGCAGGGGGTGCTCTTCTGGCTGCTCGGGAGTCTGGCCCGGGCGAGTTGGAGCCAGCTGGTCCTTCCCGTCGTCGTCGTGGCCGTCGTCCTGGTGCTGTCCTGGTTCCTGCGCGGCTGGATGGACGGCCTTCTGGAGGGTGCGGATGTCGCCACCTCGCTGGGCGTGCCGGTCGGCGGACTGCGGGTGATCCTCTTCGTCGCCCAGGCCATCCTGGTCGGGGTGATGGTGGCCGTGGCCGGCGGGATCGGTTTCGTCGGGCTGATCGTGCCGCATGTCGCCCGGCTGCTCGTCGGGCCGGTCCATGGCCGGTTGCTGCCGGTGGCCGCCGTGCTCGGGGCGATCTTCACGGTCTGGGTGGACGTTCTCGCCCGTGTACTGGCGCCGCCGCAGGAGATTCCGCTGAGCGTGGTGACCGGCATCATCGGCGCCCCGGTCTTCCTGCTGCTCCTCGGCCGCCGGCGCTATCGCTTCGGAGGCGAGTCGTGACGCCGCATCTGCGGGCTCGGGGTCTGGCGTGTGGGCGGCGACGTGGAGTGCCGATCCTGTCCGGCGTCGACCTGCTGGTGCCCGACGGCAGCCGGACGGCACTGGTCGGTCCGAACGGCGCCGGCAAGTCGACGCTGATCCGGGCGCTCGCCGGCCTCGACCCGCTGATGGGCGGCGAGGTGTACCTGCACGAGCGCCCTTTCGCCGCGCTCTCGCGACGGGAGCTCGCCAGGGCGATGGCTGTCGTGCCCCAGCACTCCACCCCGCCGGCGGATCTGACGGTGCGCGAGCTGGTGTCGCTCGGACGCCTCCCGCACCGGTCGCCGTGGAGTCGCGACCGCGGAGATGAGCACGCGCTGCGGGCCCTGGAGCGGGTGGGCCTCGACGACTTCGCCGACCGGCCCGTCGACCAGATCTCCGGCGGCGAACTCCGCCGGGTGTTGCTCGCCCGGGCACTGGCGCAGGACACGTCCCTGCTGATCCTGGACGAGCCGACCAACCACCTCGATCTGCGCCATCAGCACGAGCTGCTCCAGCTGGTGGGCACTCTGGGTGTCACCGTGGTCGCGGCCATGCACGATCTGGACCTGGCCGCCCGGTACTTCGACCAGATCGCCATCGTCCACCGGGGAGGCGTCACCTGCGGCCCGCCGTCGGAACTCCTCACCTCGGAGCTGGTGGCCGACGTCTTCGGCGTCCAGCTCACCCGGATCCACAACCCGAACACCGGCGCGGACCATCTCGTCATCGACCCGCTTCCGAATTTCCGCAAGCGGTAGCGGGCACCCCTTGAGTTCGCTCCGGGTTGTCGGCGGACCCCCTGTCACCCCAGCGCCCAGCCCTGTCCGAATAGTT
>JBDIAG010000428.1:0-4646 GCA_039812305.1 Actinomycetales bacterium
GTCACCGACGCGGCCCAGGCGCTGACCGCCCCGGAGCTGGAATACCTGCACACCGTTGTCGAGCGCTGTCCGCGAACGATAGTCGTCGTAACCAAAATCGATCTGCACGCGCCGTGGCGCCGGATCGTCGCACTCGATCGCGACCACCTGCGCACGGCCGGACTCGACCTCCCGGTGGTTCCGGTCTCCAGCTTCCTCCGCCTCCGCGCCGCCACCGACTCGAGCCTCAACGCGGAATCGGGTTTCGCGGAACTGGTCTCGGCGTTGGCGCTGCATATCGTCCGGCCGACCACTCAGAAGGCGGCGGCCGCGGCGGCGGACGAGATCGGCTACGTCGTGGAGCAGCTGGCCGAGCAGAACGACGCCGAGCAAGCCGTGATCGAGCAGAGCGAGACGGCCGCCGAAGTCATCGAACGACTGCGTCGCAGTCAGCAGGCCGCCGCACAGCTGAGCGCCGGAACGGCGTCGTGGCAACAGATCCTCAGCGACGGCATCCAGGATCTCGGCGCCGACG
The DNA here is from genome assembly GCA_039812305.1 of Actinomycetales bacterium. Lineage (GTDB taxonomy): Bacteria > Actinomycetota > Actinomycetes > Actinomycetales > CAWJMD01 > JBDIAG01. The sequence goes on from JBDIAG010000428.1 coordinate 515, forward strand.
TCCGCCACGATCTCGAGGAGGGAATGCGGGAGGTCCTGCGCCGCGTCGAAGAGGTGATCGACGAGAGCGATCCGCGGACGACCTGGCCGCAGACCGAGGGGTGGCTGCGGACCCAGGTGGCCAAGGTCGTGGTCGACAATCGCACGCTCCTGCTGCATCGCGCCGACGACCTGGCCGCGGCCGTGGCGGCCCGGTTCGAGATGGACTCCGGGCGCGGCTTCACAGTCCCCCTCGGCAGCGTCGACGACGTGCAGTCGAACCTGCCGGAGATCGAGGCCCTGAGCATCACGTCCCCCGGCCGGATGGCGTTCGCGATGCTCGCCACCCGCAGCACCCTCTACATTCCGATGGTCGTCTTCAGCGTGCTCAGCGGTGTCGGCCTGGCTCCGATCGGGGCGGCCATCGCGGTCGGCCTCGGGTTGGGCATCGGCCGAAAGATCCTGCGGGACGAGGCGACCCGCCAGCTCGCCAACCGTCGCCAGCAGGCGAAGGGGGTGGCCCGCAGCTATATCGACAACGTCGCCTTCGTCCTGCGCAAAGACACCTTGGACGCTCTGCGCGCGGCCGAAAGAGGCCTGCGCGACGAATTCCAGGCGCGCGCCCGGGCGATCCACACGTCCTCGACCCTGGCGCTGCGGGCGGTCGAGCGCACCGCGACGATGTCGGCGGACCAGCAGTCCAGCCGGGCTCGCACCCTGTCCGAGGCCCAGGCCCACATAGCTCGGGTCAGGTCGACCACGGAACAGCTTCGAAGAGAGGCCGGACAGCCGGAGGTGTCCCGTGCCGGATGATCTCGGGACACGCACGGCGGCGCTCCTGGAGGCGGTGCGTCAACGTGCCGCCACCGTGGACGTGCGCCGGCAGGTGGAGGACATCCAACGGCGTTTCGAGGGTCCGCTGCGGGTGGCGATCGCCGGCAAGGTGAAGGCCGGCAAGTCGACACTGCTGAACGCCCTACTGGGAGAGGAACTCGCGCCCACCGACGCGGGCGAGTGCACGCGCGTGCTGACCTGGTACCTGCACGGCCACGCCCCGAAGGTCCAGGTGGTGCCACGCACCGGGGAGCCGCGCGACCTGCGCTACGTCCGTCGTGACGGGCAACTCGACATCGACCTGGGCGACCTGGCACCGGAGCAGGTGCGCTGGCTGGACGTGACCTGGCCGACCGGCCGGCTGCGCGACCTGGCCCTGCTCGACACCCCCGGCATCGCCTCGATCAACCAGGCGATCTCGGCTCGCACCCACGAGGTCCTGTCCGCCGAGGACGGCCGCACGCCGGTGGTCGACGCGGTCGTCTATCTCCTGCGCCACGTACACGCCAGCGACGCGCGGTTTCTGGAGGCGTTCTACGGGATCGGCGACGACGCCGGCACCGAGCTCGCCGACAACACGCCGTTGAACACCGTCGGGGTCCTCTCCCGCGCGGACGAGATCGGGTCATGTCGACTCGATGCGCTGGAGGTGGCGGCCAGGGTGGCCAGACGGTACGAGTCCGATCCACGACTGCGGCGGCTGTGCCCGGCCGTGGTGCCGGTCAACGGACTGCTCGCCTTCGCCGCCGCGACCCTGCGCCAATCGGAGTTCGCCTCTCTCGCCCAGCTGGCCGCACTGCCCGAGGACGAGCTCGGCGCCCTGCTGCTCAGTGCCGATCGGCTCTCGGACCGGGACTGTCCGGTGCCCGGTGCGACCCGGCAGGCACTGCTGAGCCGCTACGGCCTCTTCGGTGTCCGGCTGGGCGTGCACCTGTTGCGCACCGGCGTGGCCAGCGACTCCCCCGGCCTGGCCACCGAGCTGGCCCGGCGAGCCGGTCTGGACGAGCTGCGCGCGGTCCTGCTGAGACAGTTCCAGCAGCGGGCGCGGGTACTGAAGGCACGGTCCGCGATCGCGGCGGTGGAGCCGCTGATCCTCGGCAACTCCTGCAATGACGCGGACAGTCTGCGCTGGCAACTGGAGGAGCTGCACGCCAACGCGCACGAGCTCGTCGAGATGCGCCTGCTGGCGGAGCTCCGGGCCGGTGAGCTCGATCTGCGGTCCCCCACGTCCGAGGAGCTCGACCGCCTGCTCGGCGGCTTCGGACACGACCCGGCCACGCGGCTGGGGGTCGGCGACGAACCCGCGGCGATCCGGACCGCCGCGCTGGACGCGCTGGCCTCCTGGCGTGGCCGGGCCCAGCATCCGCTGGCCAGCCGGCAGACACAGTACGCCGCCCGGATCGCCATCCGCACGATCGAGGGCATCGTCGCCGACCTGCCGAGCGGTCCACCGGATCGAGCCGGTGTGGATTGAGCCGTTGTTGAGCGGACGTGGAGCCGTCCGAGCACGGTGTTGAGACGGTGTGGACCGGCGGCGACGACCCTAACGGGCGACACCATTTGCCTGATGGGGGAAACACGATGACCCACCCGATAGCGGTCTACATCCATGGCACGGACCCGATCTCCCAGGCCGGGGTTGCCAGCCAGCTGCGGGGCCGACCCGAGTTGCACGTCCTCGGCGACGCCGGCATCGACGACGCCGAGGTGGCGGTCGTCGTCAGCGATGCCATGAACGACGACGTGCGGCGCAGCGTGGCGGCGTTGCGCCGGGGCAACCGGCCGCGCATCGTCCTGGTGGCCGGGGTGATCGACGAAGCCGCGGTGGTGGCGGCCGCCGAGATCGGCATCGTCGGGCTGTTGCGTCGTCACGACACGACCGCCGAGGCGCTCGTTCGCTGTATCCGCAAGGTGGCCGCGGGCGAGGGTGACGTTCCCCCGGATCTCCTCGGCCGGGTGATGGATCAACTCGGACGCCTGCAGCGGCAGGTCCTCTCGCCGCGGGGAATGGTGTTCGCCGGCCTCAGCCCTCGCGAGGCGGACGTGCTGCGCCTGGTCGCGGACGGCTACGACACCGCCGAGATCGCCAAGACCCTCTGCTACAGCGAGCGAACCGTGAAGAACGTGCTGCACCAGGTGACCAACCGGCTCCAGCTGCGCAACCGCTCGCACGCCGTCGCGTACGCGTTGCGCGAAGGGTTGATCTGACCGGAAATCGCCGGGTGCCCGGCTGTTAACCGGATGCTCGGCCTCGTACCGGATGTCCCGGCAACACCCCAGCGACGAGCGGTAACGGTAAACACCCACGGGTCACTTTGCAGGCGCACGAACGCGACCATTCGGCACCGAACGCCACCGCTCGCAGACGCCCCCGCCTCACCGGCACCCTGCCGCCCGATGACGCACCGCCTGGGCACGCGCCGCGCGGGGTGGTCGCGTCGGTGACGACACTCGAAAGGCCACGCCCGGTACCGAATGGCCGCGGTACATCCCCGCAGGTCGCATCCGGACCGCGACGGGCAACGGTAGGTCCCCACTGGACACGCTCAACGCGACCACGACATCCCGACCGTTGCCACTCGACAGGTTTGCCGATATCCAGCGGCCCACGTTTCACAATCACAGATGGCCTGCCCTCACCAGACCACCCGGCCATCGACATCCGGAACGCCGGTCAACAATCGTCGTTCGGAGGACGGGTCCGGTCAACACCGAGGCCGGCATCGCAAACACAGCGATCGCGATAGCGGCCACGACGAGGACACCGCCGGGCGTCTCCGTCGCCGCCCGCCGCGCCCTCGACAGCCGCCGAGGCGGCGGCATGCCGTGTGCCCCCGCCGCTCTCTGAACCGGCCTGTGGATAACACAGTCCACTCTGCCAAGGGCATCTAAGATGTGGCAAACGACATGGAACAACGGCGAGGACACATGATTTTCGAGGATGATCCCCAGACACAGGACGAATCTCGCACCAAACTACAGCGACTCCGTCTTCAGCAGCAGCTTCTCACCCTGCGCATCGACCGCGCCCTCACCCGAGCCTGGCAACGCGGCCTGACCCTGGACGAACTCAGCGAACTGACCGGCATCCCCCGCGAAGACATGCCCCAACGCCTCGACAACGCCGAAGACGACACGAAGAACTGGATCGACGACCGACTCGGCGGCTCCCCGCTGGAAATTGCCCTCATGCACGCCGTCGGCGAGATCACCCGCGAACAGATGATCAACGAACTCGCCACCTTCCCCTACGTGCCCAACGCCCCGCCGATCACCACGCTGGACGACTCTCCACCAGAAGTCGTGCCAGGCTCCTGGGA
>JBDIAG010000429.1:0-4637 GCA_039812305.1 Actinomycetales bacterium
CCGTGACCTGGGTGACGAGATTTCCGTCAGGCTGGGTGACCACTGCGCCGGCCGTGACAACGTCGGGCGCCATCCACGCCGACCCGGACCATGCGGATGCCGCGGCGCCGCCGCCGAATCGGGCGCCGATGATGCTCCGGTAGGCACTGAGGGCCTGCGGGTTGTAGGTGAGCCAGTCCGTGACGGCGACGACGGCCGTAGTGCGGGCCTGGTCGTCGCTGACGGTCGTCGATACGGTGGGTGGCGGTGAGCTATTCACGGCCGCGGCGATGGGACGCCCGATTACCTGCCAGGCGCCGGCGACGAGGAGCAGAATCACCGCCGCCCACCTGAACGCTCGGAAAACGCGGGACGCGGCGCCCCGAGGCGCCTTCGTGACGTAGAGGGTGGGGGCGCCGGAGGTGCCCGGTTCGTCGGGCTTCTCCGCAGTAGAGGTTGCGATCGCGAGGCTCGCCGATTGCTCGTCTCTTGTCTTGCGCCTGAGCAGACCTTGGCGGTCAGTCAATCGGAACCCCTCCCTCTCGTAGAGGCGCAACGTCGCTGCCTCCTGTAGTGCACTGCTGTAGTGGTGAAGGCACGATATCACTACAACAGTGCGATGCGATGATGCGCGACATTGAACGTAGGAATCGGATGGGGTGCACCAGAATCGACAAGAACGTCAATGACCCGGCTTGCTCGTCATCGCGATGTCTCCTTCGTGGAACGCGGCCTGAACCGAGCTGAAAGACTGGCCCGCTGGATGACCCTCTACCCCTAGGGCCTTAGACGCGTCTAAAGTGCCCAAGGGACAGGTCTACCAGGAAGCGTCAGACATGTCTAACGGATCGGGAAAGCCATTGAGTGACGACGTCGGCAACAGTGAGGAGCGAGACGCCCCAGTGCTCTCGCAGCGCCTCCGCTTGCTCGTCGACCTGTACTGCGTCGAACACGGAGCCGAACTCAAATACGGCGAGCTGGCGGACGCGCTCGATCGGCAGGGCATCAAGCTGAGTCGTGCTCGATGGAGCTACATGCTCAATGGGCACCGAACTGTCGACGATCCTGATCTGCTCACCGGCCTCGCCGACTTCTTCGGCGTGAACCCGGCCTTCTTGCTCACCAACGGTCCGATGCCGGACCGACTGACGGCGCAGCTCGATCTCATCAGGGCCATGCGCGTGTCGAAGGTGCGTTCGTTCGCGGCTCGCACACTGGGTGATGTCTCTCCGCGCACACTCAATGCGATCACCCAGTTCTTGGACGACGTCGCTTCGGGGAACGACGACAGAAGGTGACGAATGGCGACACAAAGGGGTGATGTCAAGGATCCAGCGGACCTATCCAGGCTCGATCTGCCGAAGTATTTCGGGCTGGACGATCTAGTTGCAGCAGTCGAGAATTCGCGGGCCACAAGTATCAAGATCGTGGAGTTCCGAGGTATCTATCCAGAAGATGGCCTGTTCGGGATCTGGCTCAGCACGGGCTTCGGTGACTACATCCTGCACGCACCTACGGAGTCGGCGCTTCACCGTCGGCAGATCGTTCTCCACGAGCTGGCGCACATGATCCTGGGCCATGACCTGTCGACCGGTCAGAGCAGCGCTGCAGCGTTGTTCCCGGATCTGCCCGAGGGGGCTGTCCTGCGGACCCTGACGCGCGGGCACACCGACAACGCGATGGAGCGAGAAGCAGAGGCACTTGCCGATCTGCTCGCGAGTTCGTTGCGCCGCAACCGACGGCACTCATCCTTCGTCAGGGTCTTCGGATGACGATCGTTGTCGCGGCTGTGATCTGGGTCGGACTGGTTGCGCTGTTCGTGCTCAAGTGGCCCGGCCAGGCGGATCGCTCGACGATCTACTTCGGCATGGCCGCGGGATTCGGCCTGCTGCTCAACATCGACCCGATTTACCTCGCTGCGGATGGCTGGCTTGGCGGCGTCAACCTTGCCGATCTGCTGGCCAATACGGCGATCATCGTCGGGGTCTCGGCCTTTGCGCGGGGTGTCGCCAAGGCCGCCGACGGGTCGTCGCCGATGACGAGGGTGGTCTTGGGCCCGTACGTGTTGGTGGGGGTCGTCGTCATCTCAGCCGCCGCCTTCTCCATGATCAAGACCGCGGGGTCGTCAACACGATTCATGCTCGACTACGGCGACCAACCGGCCGCCGCCGTCTACTCCGGGGTGCAGCACCTGTACTTCGGCCTGGTCACCCTGGCCATGGCGGTGGTCTGCATCGGTCAGCTGCCCAAGGTGCGCGGGTTCATGCGGATCGCGACCGTCGTGCTGCTGATCGGTAGCCTGGGCCAGGCCCTGACCTGCATCGTCGTCATCGTCATGGATGTGGCCCACGTCGCCGGTAACGAGAGCTTGCTCCGGCTCGGTCAGTACTCCTACGACTACGGCAACAGCCTCAGCATCATCCTCATCGCGGCTGGACTGGTGATGCTCCCCACCGCGCGGTTCCTCGAATCCCGGCGCACGAATGCGCAAATCGCGCGGTTGGTCGAAGAGCTAGGCCCGGCCTGGTCCCGTGCGTTGGAGGCCAAATCTTCCGGCCCGAGGGTGAAGCCGGCCGGGGATCAGGAATCCGTTCTCTACCGGCAGCTCATCGAAATTCGTGATGCTCAGGCAAGTCTCGGGTCCAAGTACGAGCTTTCGCCCGCCGAGGTCTCCCGGCTTGAAACCGCGGAGGCCTTCTTGCTCGGCGGTTCCGCCGCGGGACGGCATGACGGCATGACGGCATGACAGCAGACAGGCTCGCCCGGATTGGAGCGGCCGCAGCCCTGGGGGTAACCGGTCTCGCGGCTGGCACCGGCTACGTCATCGCCAGAGCCCTCACTGCGCCCTACGCGGGCCGGCAGTACACGACTCGTGTGCACGGTGTCGTCGCCACGGGCGGTCGGCACTACGTGCTCCTGGCCGACGCTGAGCAGACACGCCGCGCCGGCCTCTATGGAGCGTTCCTACCCGACGGTTCGCATGTTCGGTTCGGCGCTGAGGCCCTTCCGTGGGGATCGTCCGTAGCCCGTCCCGTCGACAACGCGGGAGCCGAGCTGCTAGCCGACGTTGCGACCATCTCCTGGACCGGCATCCATTTCCCGACTCCAACGTCCGCAGGTCTGCGCGCCGAAGAGATTGCCGTTCCAACCGAACTCGGCCCGACGCCAGCCTGGCGTGTCGATGCCGGGAACGGCGACGTATGGGCCGTCCACATTCACGGAATGGGCAGCACGCGAGCGGGAACGCTCCGCGGAGTACAGGTAGCCACGTCGGCCGGCCTCACTTCGCTGGTACCGACCTACCGCAACACAGCGGAAGGCATTCACCACGGCTCCGGGCGGTCCACGCTTGGACTCGACGAAGCCCGAGACGTTGAGCCGGCCCTGGAGTACGCCCTTGCGCGCGGTGCCCGCCGCATCGTCCTCTTCGGCTGGTCGATGGGTGCGAGCATCGCCCTACAGCTCGCGGAACTGCCCAGATGGCGCAAGCACGTCGTCGGCGTCGTGGCGGACTCGCCCGTTCTAGACTGGCGGGCGACCCTGGAGGCGAACTGCTCACGGGCGGGCCTGCCGTCCTGGTCTGCTCACCTGGCCTATCCGTGGCTGACGCACAGGCTGCTGGCCCGCACGGTCGGTCTCCACCGCCCGCTCGACCTGAATGCGCTCGACTGGACCCGACCGGGCCGACTCAAGATTCCCCTATTGATTCTGCAAGGCTGCAACGATCGCTCGACACCTTGGCAGGTAGCAGCCGAGTTCGCGGCGAGCGGCCCCCTGATCACGCATGTCATCTTCGACGCGGACCACACTTTGAGCTGGAACTCCGATCCGGAGAGATGGCGCTCAAGAGCAGCTGACTGGCTGTCTAAGCTGCTGGACCCGATCCCCATTCCGGAAGGCGTAACCGGCATTCACATGGGCGATGCATCCGGCGCCCTCGACGATTCAGCGATCCGTTAGACATGCCTGACGCTTCCTGGTAGACCTGTCCCACACATGTTTAGACGCGTCTAACGCCCTGGGGGAAGGGTCATGTGGGCGACCGAGTCTCCCAAGCCGCTCGGGTGGGGCATCCAAGCGTTCCCCTACTGTGGGATCTCCTTGTTCCTCCCCGTTGTGGCTGTTCGGCGTAGCTATCTGTACCTCCACAAAAATGCGCTACGCTACTGCTCGACGGGAATGTCGCACAGAAAGGTGCACCGTGACAGATGGTGCCGCCGGTCGGGCGTTCAATCCCCTCGCTCTTGTAACACGACGGAAGGAGCGCAATTGGACGCAGGCTCAACTGGCAGCCATGTCCGAGCGGCCCCTGAAGACGATTGTGGCCTGGGAGTCAGGCACCCGGTCGCCTACCCCCGCTCACCTGCTGGCCTTAGCAACCACTCTGGGAGTTCCGGCCGCAGAGCTTCTTGGGGTACCTCGGGACCAGTGGCATCTCGTCGAGTTGCGGTCAACCGTGGGCATGGACCGCAAGGAGGCCGCCCGCCGAATGGGGATGAGTGTGGAACGCCTCCGTCATATCGAGGGAGGTGTCAACCCACTCAGCCAGGCGGACGCAGACCTCATCGCTGACCACTACCAGACGACATCCTCCGAAGTGCGGGCTTGCTGGGAGCGGGCCAACGCAGCACTCAAAGCCGACTGAAAGGAACCCGTGA
>JBDIAG010000430.1:0-4636 GCA_039812305.1 Actinomycetales bacterium
GACGAGGCACCGGCAGCGGGACGTCCTCGTGGCGGTGATGACCAGGGAGTGAGCGATGACCACCTCGGACGACGTTGCCGGCGACGTGGTGACGCTGGACGTCTCCACCCTCGAGCCGGAGCCGGCCTCCCGGCTCGTCGGCGAGACCCTGGCCGCGGCGATCTCGGCCGAGCGTCCTTTCGCCGCGGTGATCCGGATGCCGGAGCACCCAGCTCCCCGCGACCGCCGGCTCAGGAACGCCGGCGAGCGGGTACGCCTGCTCAAGCGCCTCCGCCCCGGACTGCGCGTCTGGTGCCGCGGCCTGGCCTTCGTGGTGTCGGCGCAGACGCAGCAGGCGAACTCCAAGGCGATCCAGGCCGGAGCCAGACTGTGGGGCTGCCCCACCTTCAACACCGACGACGCCGAGGCGGCCGAGAACTGGGCACGGTCGCGGCTCGACACGGAACCGGTGCCCTGATGTGGCTGGTGGCCCTGACCACGACGGCCGTGCTCTTCGTCATGAGGCGGCTCAAGGGCCGGCGACCCGACGACCGAGGGCTCGACGGCCGAGGGCTGGACGGCCGGGCCCGCGGTGAGACGCCCGAACCGGAGCACCGGGCAAGGCCACATCCGGAGAACGAGAAGACTTAGCCTAGGCTCACCTACGTGCCAGTAGATGAACCACTGACGGCGGAGACCGAGGTCGCGATCATCGGGGCCGGGCCGGCCGGTCTCGTCCTGTCCCGCTTGCTCGCCCTGCAGGGCGTGTCCTCCGTCGTGCTGGAACGCCGGTCACGGGAGTACGTCGAACGGCGGGTGCGGGCCGGCATCCTCGAACAGCCGACGGTCGACCTGCTCCGGGAGATCGGCGCGACCTGGCGGCTCGACCAGCAGGCCGAGTTCCACCGCGGCTTCTACGTCCGGCTCGACCGGCGAACCCACCATCTCGACTTCCACGCGCTGCTCGGCCGCAACAGCTGCGTCTACGGTCAGGCCGAACTCGTCAAGGATCTGATCGCCGACCACCTCGCCGCGGACCGGGCGCTGTTCTTCGAGGCCGGCGACGTGGTGATCACGGGTATCGACCACGACGAGCCGGTCGTGGAGTTCACCCACGCCGGCGAGCGCCGTCGGTTGCGGTGTGTCGTGGTCGCCGGCTGCGACGGCGCCCACGGGGTCTCCCGGGTGGCCCTGCACGAGGCCGCGGACCGGGCCGGGACGCCGATCACCCTGCTCACCAAGTCCTATCCCGCGGCCTGGCTGGGGATCCTGGCGCACAGCACGCCGCCGGCCCCCGAGGGCATGTACTGCGTGCACCCGGACGGCATGTCACTGCACAGCATGCGAGGCCCCAGACTCAGCCGGCAGTACCTGCAGGTCGGCCCGGAGGCGAGGCTGGAGGACTGGCCGGACGACCGGATCTGGGCGGAGCTCCGGCGCCGCAGCGCCAGCGACGACCACCCGCCGCTGGAGACCGGCGAGATCATCGAACGCAGCCTGGTGCCGTTGCGCGCCACCGTGATGGAACGGTTCGGCCTCGGCCGTCTGGCGCTGGCCGGCGACGCGGCCCACACCGTCCCGCCGACCGGGGCGAAGGGGCTCAACCTCGCTGTCGGCGACGTGGTCGTCCTCGCCCGCGCCATCGCCGCGCTGCAGGCGGGCGACCCGGAACCGCTGGCGTCGTACACGCAGACGGCCTGGCCGCGGGTGTGGCAGGGGCAGGCGTTCTCGGCCGGGATGACGACCATGCTGCACCGGCTCTCCGCGGATCCCTTCGACTGGGAGCTGCGCCGGGCCCGGATGGCCAGACTGCTGACCTCCACCGATGAGCAGCGCGCCCACGGCGAGGTCTACCTCGGGCTGCCGTTCGCCACCGACTGGCGGTGGTCGCGCGAGAAGTCCGCGGCGACCGGCTCGGTCGCCAGCTCGATCCCGTAGGTCTCGCGGTACACCCCCACCACCTCGGACGGTGCCAGCGACCGGTCGCGGAGAACCGCTCCCGTCTCGACGTCGGTGACCTTGAGCCGACGCCCGGCCAGCGTGTGACGGCGACCCTCGCGGGTCACCGAGCAGATCAGCGACTGGGTGAACCGCGCCTCCACCGACGTCGAATGCCACCAGGCCATTCCGGCGAAATCCGTGAGCGGCCGCTGGCGAGTCTCGAGCAGATAGTCGACGACGGCGCCGGACGGCTGCCGTACCGGAACCTCGGGATCCCGCCCCGGCATCAGCCCGGGGGCCGTCTCCGCCACCGGCCCGAGCACCATGTCCCCGCCGAAGCCGACGTCGACCAGCCACTTCTCGGGACGCCCGCCCCGGGGGGTCTCCGAATCCGGGCCGGGTGGGGCCACGACCAACGCGAGGTGTCCCAACGGCAGGCCGGGACCGCGCGGCCCGATCACCCGCCCGGCGTGATACGCGACGCGCCAGCCGAGCCGCTCCAGCAGCCACCCGAGACCGCCGTTGAGCTCGTAACAGATACCGCCCCGCCGGCGTCGCACGAGCTTGGCGAGAATGGCGTCCGGATCGGCCCGGGCGGGCTCGCCCGCGTGGATCGCGAGGTTCTCGAACGGCACGGTCGCCAGATGTGCCGTGGCGATCGCACGCAGGGTCTCGGCCGGTGCCGCCGTGTCGCACCGCCAGTCGGCCGCAGGGCCGGCCAGGCCGATCCGGCGAAGGTACGCGTCCTCCATCCGACCTCCAACCCCTAACCCGGCTTGACGGATTTCGCCCTGGTGGGCCAGTTTGGAGTACTCCACTGTGACGAAAGCCGCGCCGGGGTGGTAGCTAGGTCACCGACCGTAAGGGTAGCCTCCCCTAAGAACAGGTGGCCTGGGGGCGAATGCGCCACCCGGTCTCGATCTCAGCAGCGCAGAAGGAAGCCCGGAATATGACGATACGCCATGCCGCCACGGCGAGCCTGGGCAAGCAGATCCGTCTCAGTCGTCTCTTCAACGCGACCAGTGGGCGCTCCTTCGTCGTGCCGATGGACCACTCCGTCGCGGACGGCCCGCTCGGCCCGGCCGGGCACACCGACACGGTGGTGGGCGAGCTGGCCGGTTCCGGGGTCAACGCCGTCGTGCTGCACAAGGGCCGGGTCCGCACGGTCGAGCCGCGCAAGTTCACCGAGCTCGCCCTCATCATCCATCTCTCCGCCAGCACGGCCTACGCCCCGGACACCAACGCCAAGGTGCTCGTCGGCGAGGTGGCCGAGGCGCTGCGGATCGGCGCGGACGCGGTCAGCGTCCACATCAACATCGGCTCCGACACCGAGACCCAGCAGTTGCGCGACCTGGCGCACGTGGCCGCCGAGTGCGACCGGCTCGGGATGCCGCTGCTGACCATGATGTACGCGCGCGGTCCGGCCTTCGGCAGCGCCGGCGCCTACGCCGGCACGGCGGGCACCCCGGCGGTGCTCAGCCACCTGGCCGCGGTCGCCACCGACCTCGGCTCCGACCTGGTCAAGCTTCCCTGGGCCGGGTCGGCGGAGACGATGCGCGAGGTCGTGGCCAACAGCCCGCTGCCGGTCTACGTCGCCGGCGGCGAGCCCCGCGGCGCCCTCGCCGACATCTCCACCTTCACCAACGAGGTCCTCGAAAGCGGCGTCGCAGGACTGACTTTCGGCCGTACGGTGTTCGCCGCACAATCCCCCCGGGCGGTCGCGCGGAGCATCGCGCGACTCGTCCACCAACCCTTCGCAGCACTAGGAAGTGAGCGCCCTCAGTGGACAGCTTGATCGTCACCGACTCCGTCATCCCGCTCCCGCAGGCCGAGACGCAACAGGCCTCGGGCGCGCTAGAGCAGCGTCGGCCACGTTCCGGGCACTTCGCCTGGATCGACGTCCGCGGCGTGGGCCAGACAGAGCGTGATGCCTATCTCCAGGCGGCCTTGCACCACCGCGTCGACGGCATCCTCAGCGATGACCCGTCCGTGCTCGCCACGTTGCCGCCGACCGTCCGCCGCATTCTCGTGGTGGACGACCCGGCCGCCGAGGTGGAGCTCGACGACGTCGACGTGGTGATCGGCGAGGGCGTCCCCGCCACGGGCCTGGACAACACCGACACCGAGGGCGGCATCCACGTCGTCGTCTCCGACGCGCCCACGCTGACCACCGCGTGCCAGGTCGTCCGCGAGGTCGACTGGACGGTGCTGACCTTCACCGACCCGACCAAGATCCCGCTGGAGATCGTCATCGCGGCCGCCGAGAACAGCGACGGCCGCACGGTCACCGTCGTCAACGACATCGAGGACGCCGGCATCGTCGCGCTCGTGCTGGAGCACGGTTCGGACGGCGTGCTGCTGCGGCCCCGCTCGGCGCAGGACATCATCACCCTGCAGGAGCTGATCGACGGCGAGGCCGGCGAGATCGAGCTGGTCGAGCTGGTGGTGGACAGCATCGAGCACATCGGCATCGGCGAGCGCGCCTGCATCGACACCTGCTCGCTGCTCGCCGAGGCCGAGGGCGTGCTGGTCGGCTCCTTCTCCACCGGGCTGTTCCTGTCCTGCAGCGAGACGCACCCGCTGCCGTACATGCCGACGCGTCCGTTCCGCTGGAACGCCGCTGCCGTGCACTCCTACGTCCTCGGGCCGGACAACCGCACCCGCTACATCAGCGAGCTGCGGGCCGGCATGCCGGTCCTCGCCGTCCGCTCGGACG
>JBDIAG010000431.1:0-4633 GCA_039812305.1 Actinomycetales bacterium
GGGGCCCCGGCGAGTCTGATCCAGCAGCTGCGCGTGGGGCTGGCCAAGGTGCCGGAGATCCGCCTCGCGGTCGAGTGCGCCAGCCGCTACAACCTGATCATCGCCGTCTGGCTGCGAGACCTCTCGGAGATCCACGGGTTCGAGGTGGCTCTGGAGCGGGCGGCCCCGGGCGCGCGCATCGCCGACCGCTCGGTCGTTCTGCGGATCGCCAAACACCTCGGCCACGAACTGGACGACGAGGGCTGCGCCACCGGACGACGAGTGGCGATGGTGCCCCGGCCCGAGTAGACGGCCCCCCGCGGGCAGACAGTGTCCCGCGCGATGGCCGGAAGACGGTCACAACGGCCCGGCGGACCGACCCCACCAACGGCTGCGTGGGCTGTTTCACAGCCCGATCCGGGATTGTTCCGGTGTTCCTCGGCGGTTGCAGCGTTTGTGCCGTCAAATGCGGGATCCCCTCAGTCCATCGGAAACTCCGGCACACCCCTCGGCTCCGGTAAGGCCTGGATCGTCTGGCTGGTCGGTCTGGTCGCTTACGTCGTCGCGGTCTTCGACCGGAGTTCGCTCGGGGTGGTCGCCGAGACCGCGACCCACCGTTTCGACATCGGCGCGTCCCAGTTCTCGCTCTTCATCGTCATGCAGCTGCTGGTGTACGCGCTCATGCAGGTGCCCACCGGCGTGCTGCTCGATCGGTTCGGGTCGCGGGTGATGATCGCGGCCGGCGGTATCGTCCTCGCCGCCGGCCAGTTGCTCATCTCGCAGGCGACCACGCCCGACATCGCCATCCTCGCGCGCGTCCTCGTCGGCATCGGCGACGCGATGACGTTCATCTGCGTGGTGCGCCTCATTCCCAGCTGGTTCCCGGGGCGGCAGGCGCCACTGCTCACCCAGCTGACCGGACAGCTGGGTCAGCTCGGGCAGGTACTGAGCGCGATCCCGCTGACGGCCCTGCTGGCGGCGCGCGGCTGGTCCGTGGCGTACGCCAGCGCGGCGGCCGTCGGGGTGATCGTCTCGATCCTGGTGCTGCTCGTCGTCCGCGACCGGCCGCCCGGCGTGAGCCCGGTGGCGATGCAGCGTTCGGCGCGGCAGATCGGCACGGAGTTGCGGGACGCCTTCAAGGACCCCGGTACCCGGCTGGGTCTCTGGGCGCACTTCACGTCCCAGTTCTCGGGTCTGGTGTTCGCCCTGATGTGGGGCTTCCCGTTCATGGTGCTGGGACTGGGGGTCGACGAGGTTCTGGCCGGCGCGCTCCTGAGCGCGATCGTGATCGGCTCCGTGGTGATCGGGCCGGTGCTCGGCCGGCTCACCGCCGACTATCCGTCGCGCCGGTCCAACCTGGTCATCTGCGTGATCGCGGCCACCCTGGTGATCTGGACGGCCGTGCTGCTCTGGCCGGGCGCGGCGCCGCTGTGGCTGTTGATCCTGCTGGTGGCGGTGCTGGCGCTGAACGGTCCGACGTCGATGATCGGGTTCGATTTCGCCCGGTCCTTCAACCCGGTGGGACGGCTGGGCAGCGCGACCGGCATCGTCAACATGGGTGGTTTCGTGGCCTCGCTGATCACCATCACCCTGATCGGCGTCGTACTCGACCTCTCCGGGGACGGCCCGCACTACTCCCTGGTCGACTTCAAGTGGGCGTTCGCCACGCAATACCTGGTCTGGGCCTTCGGCCTGGCCGCGCTGCTGCGCAGCCGGACCCTGGCGCGTCGTCGCCACGGTGGTCCGGGCGACCACTTCCACCAGGCGGTCGTGCGTCACGTCAAGCAGCTGACGCGCGGTCACTGACCCACCCTGGGGAGCGTTTGCCGCGCCCCGGCCGATGCGTCGCAACACGCCCCGGAAACGCCGTATCGACGGCGTGTTGTGACCCGTCGACTTTCTCCGACAGGATGTGGAGCGATTGGGGGGTTTTGTGAAGATGGAGTGGCGCACAGAAACCGGCGTTACCCTCTAGAAGGAGTGCCGCGCATTCCTGGCCACGAACTCATGTCACCAACTAGATCTATGAACTGCCGCCGATCTGGCGACTTCAGACCAGTCTCCTAGGAGCTCGATGACACGGACCAGGCGCCGGCACCCGGTGATCCGGGGGATCCTGCTGACGATCGCTTTCCTCCTGGCCGGGGTCGTCGGCTTCGCCGCCTTCGCCCTGATCAAGTTGCAGGCCAACATCAACTCGATCGACATCTCGGGCATGCTGGGAAACCGGCCGGACGTGATGGCGACGGCGGACGCCGGGACGGACGAGTTCCCCCTGAACATCCTGTTGGTCGGCTCGGATACCCGGGACGAGCTGGCCGACCCGGACGAGTTCGGCGGCACGTCGTCTCTCACCTCGAAGAACCACTCCGACACCACGATCCTTCTGCACATCGCCGCGGACCGGAAGAGCGCCTACGGCATCTCGATTCCGCGCGACTCGATGGTGCACCGTCCGGACTGTAAGAATCCGGACAAAGTCCCGGTTTCCAAGGCGCCGATCGACATGTTCAATTCCGCCTATAACGATGGTGGGATCGGTTGCACCGTGATGACGGTCGAGGCCAATACCGGGGTCCGCATCGACCACTACGCGGTGGTCAACTTCGAAGGCTTCCGCGACATGGTCGACGCCCTCGGCGGGGTCGACATCTGTCTGAACAAGGCGGCCAAGGACACCTACACCGGCCTCGAGCTGCCGGCCGGCGTCTCGCATCTCAACGGGCATCAGGCCAGCCAGTTCGTCCGGGCCCGCCACGGTTTCGGGGACGGTTCCGACCTGGGCCGCATCGACCGCCAGCAGGCCTTCCTCTCCGCGCTGGTGCGGGAGGCGACCGACTCGAAGCTGCTGCTGCGCCCGGACCGGCTCTACTCGTTCCTGGACGCGGCCACCGACTCGGTGACGATGGACAAGCAGCTGGCCAGCCTGGCCACGCTGTCGGATCTGGCGTTGCAGATGAAGAACCTGCCGCCGGACAAGATCCAGTTCATCACGGTGCCGAACGAGACCTATCCGGCCGACCACAACCGGGTCCAGTGGAAGGAGCCGGACGCCGACCTGATCTGGGAGGCCGCTCGCATCGACAGCCCGCTGCCCGGGCAGCCGGGGTCGCGAGTGGGCCCGCAGACCGGCCCGGACACTCCGGTCACGGTGAGCCCGGCCGACATCGCGGTCAAGGTCTTCAACGCCTCCGGGGCGCCCGGCCTGGCGCGGCAGGCGGCGGACGTGCTGACCGCCCAGGGATTCGACGTCTCGGGTTACGACTCGGCGAAGACCGGGGCGACTGAGAGCGTGCTGATCCGGTACCCGAAGGGCGAGGAGAAGGCGCTGGCGACCCTGCAGGCGGCCTTCCCCGGCGCGCTGGTGGAGTCCAGCGACTCGCTGAGCTCGTTCGAGGTGGTGCTCGGGCCGGCCGCCGGCGACGTCGCCGAGGTGCCGAACCGTCCGACCAGCCGCACCCTGCCGGAGCAGCCGATCAAGGCGCCGCAAGCCGTCAAGACCGCAGAGCCCGAGCCCGAGGAGACTCCGTCGCTCGACCCCCGCGACGCCTCCGACGACGCCTGTATCTAGCGGATAGTGCGGGCGACGGTGGCGAACTCGCTGATGCGCGGCATCGTGATGCCCGGGGACCGGCGCAGCAGGTCGATGACTTTGTTGCAGCCGGATAAGCGCCCGGCAGCCGGATAAGCGCCCGGCAGCCGGATAAGCGCCCGGCATCCAGATAACGCCTCACCGGCCGGACATCGCCGGATGCCCGGCTGTTAAGCGGATGCCTGGCTGTGAACCGGATGCCCGGCTGTTGACCGGATGCCCGGCTGTCAGCCGGATGCTCGGCCTCGTTCCGGGCGTCCCGGCCCTCAGCCGGCTGCCCGGCACCTGCCCCGGGCGGCGAGACGCCCGTCCTCTGCCCGGACGTCGTCCGGCGAGTCGGTGAGGTCACACTCACTAGGCGCAACCGCTTTGCCCGGCGATCCCGCAGGCCGGTAGGCTTGGACGGCACTGAGGGAGGCGTCGCCTAGTCCGGTCTATGGCGCCCGCCTGCTAAGCGGGTTTGGGGCTACAACCCCATCGCGGGTTCAAATCCCGCCGCCTCCGCCCACGGAGAGGACCCCGCCCGGTTTCGGGCGGGGTCCCCGTGTGTCCGACCGGTCGAGCCGCCAGTTTGAGGAGCACCAGTTTGAGCGGGTCCTATCGCGCCGTCCTCTTCGATCTGGACGGCACCCTGGTCAACACGATCGATCTGATCACCGCGTCCTATACGTACGCGATGGAGCACGTCCTCGGATACACCCCGAGCGAGTCCGAGGCCCGCGGGTGGATCGGGCGGCCGCTGTCGGACGCGCTGCGGGAAATGCACCCCGAGCACGCGGTCGAGCTGCAGAAGGCGTACCAGGAGTGGAATCTCGCCAACTCCGAGCGGTTGATCCGGCCGTATCCGGGGGTCGACGGACTGCTCGGCGAGCTGGCCGCCGCCGGCCTGCGAACCGGGATCGTGACCTCCAAGCGTCGGTCCGCCGCCGATCTGGCCCTGAGCCTGGTCGGTCTGACCGGCCGGATCGACGTCCTGGCGACCCTCGAGTCGACCACGGCCCACAAGCCCGAGGCAGCACCGCTGCTGTTCGCGGCCGCGAGCCTCGCCGCGGCGCCGGCCGA
>JBDIAG010000432.1:0-4624 GCA_039812305.1 Actinomycetales bacterium
ACGACGGCGAGGAAGCCGGAGGTCGGTAGGCGAACGTCTTCGGTACTGTGGGCGACCCACCTCCCGGGATGGTGCTTCGGCGCATTTGGGGCCGGCACCGACACGGACATCCCAAAAGACCACTGTCCCAGCGGATTGCACGCCGGACGAGGGGCGGGCCTTCATCCACCGCCAATGGGGACGGGCGGGCAGCGGCGAAGGCGTCTCGCACGCCATCGTGAAGACCTCGCTCGCGTCGGTCGACTACGCCGTCTGCCGCTGGTGTCACGAGATCGCCGCGTAGACGGTCGTTGACGGGTTTCGACGAAACCGCAGGTCAGCGCGGATTCACGTGCTGCAGCGGTTCGCGCCATACCGTCGTTGGACGCGGTTCTCCGGGCCAGTTTGCATCACTCGGGCGCCCGTCTCCCGGCCGATGTCGGTGCCCGCTGGGAGACTTGAGATATGACCAACCCGATCTCGCCGACCGGCGAGCGCGACTTGAGCCCCGCGCTTGCTGTGCCTGACGGCCCGCTCGTCGACCGCATCTCAGCGCTGATCGAGCAAGCCCGCGCGCTCGTTGCCAGGCAGACCAACGTCGCGCTCACCATGCTCTACTGGGAGATCGGTCGTCTGATCGACCTCGAAGTTCTCAAGCAGGAACGGGCGGAGTATGCGCGACAGATTGCGGGGTCGCTGGCCCGACAATTGACCGCCCGCTTCGGGCGAGGGTTCGACCAGTCGAATCTGCACCGGATGATCAAGCTGTCCCAAGTGTTCCCCGACCGCGAGATTGTGGGGTCGCTGGCCCCACAGTTGAGTTGGACTCACCTCACTATGCTCCTGCCGGTACGGACCGACGCGGCCCGCTCCTTCTACATCGACCAGGCCATCGCGGGGGGCTTGAGCGCGAAGGCGCTGCGGGAGCTCATCGGCCGTCAGGGATTCGAGCGCAAGGAGATCGCCAACGCGCAGACGCCGGGTGGGTCGATCGTCCCCAGCGACAGCTTCCGTGACCCCTACCTGCTCGACTTCCTGGGTCTGCGAGATGCCTATGACGAGCGTGACCTTGAGGATGCGATCGTCCACGACCTCCAAGCCCTTTCTTCTGGAGGTGGGTAACGGCTGGGCCTTTGTCGCCCGGCAGAAGCGGATGACGATCGGCAACGACGATTTCTACCTCGATTATTCCGATTCTCGGGTTATTCCGATGTTGGCATAACCTCGACCTGCTCTTCTACCACCTGCGGCTGCGACGCTACGTCGTCATCGAGATCAAGCGAGGCGAGTTCAAGCCCGAGTATGCAGGCAAGGTGAACTTCTACTGCAACGTCGTCGACGACGTGCTTCGCCACGAGGGTGACGAGCCGACCATCGGTCTCATCTTGTGTCAGGAACCCGATCGGGTCTTCGCGGAGTACACCCTCCGAGGTGTCGAGACTCCCATCGGAGTGTCTGGCTATGAGTTGACTCGTGCGCTGCCGCCCGAAATGGAGTCCACGATGCCAACCATCGAACAGATCGAGGCCGAACTCGGTGAGATCGAGGGGTAGTCATGAGCGACGGCGAGGAGGACGCCTCGGAGTTGGTGGAGAGGTTGTCCGAGGTGATCCAGGAGTCGCGCGATTTCGCTCGCGCTGCGTACGGGTACGACTTCGACCAGGCGCGCCGCAACGTCCCACTGGGCGCATCTGAGCTGGAGATCGAGCGGCTGAATGACCCCTATGCGCTGGAGTTCCTCGGTCTGGACCCGCTCCCCGGCGACCCGACCATCGAGGACATGGAGCGCGAGTCTGCCGATGACTTCTTGCCGGGACCGGAGGTGATCGAGGAGGCAGTCAACGAGGTGATCTTTGATACCGAGAAGCTGAACGACTCTGCTCGTGCGATCTTGGCTGCACGGGTCGACGCCGAGTGGCGTCACTCCGAGGTCGCCTACACCCGCGCCGTGTTCAGCCATCCCCGTCTCCTCAAGTACCTCGGCCTGGACCAGCAGACGGATTCCGGGGCATAGCTCGGCGTCACACCGTCTGCGTCCGGCGCTTGGGGCGAGAGGAGTTGCCGGGACTCGGACCGACGTTGAAAGGCGAACCCGCGCGGTCAAAAACCGCTCATTAGTGATACTCTCTTGGCAGAAGGAGGCGCTATGGCAACCGCGCGACAACTGCTCTGGGAGATCGCTCTAGACCAGCACGGCTTCGTCACCACTGACGATGCCAAGGCGGTCGGGGTGACGCCGCATGCCCTCCGACTGCTGGCCAACCGTGGTGCGCTCACTCGCGAGGCCCACGGCGTCTACCGATTCGACAAGTTTCCGGCGAGCCCAGCCGACGACTACCAGCAGGCCGTGCTCTGGACCGGACGAACGGAAGCTGCCCTCTCGCATGAGACTGCGCTGGATCTTCTGGAACTGGCTGACGTCAACCCGGACCGGGTGCATGTGACGGTGGCGGTGGGGGCTCGCGTGCGCCGCGAGGGTGGTGAGAACATCGCCGTTCACGAGCAGAACCTGGCTGCCGCCGACCTCGGCTGGTGGCAGGGCATTCGATGTGTGACCGCAGCAACTGCGATCCGTCAGGTGATCGAGGCTGGTCAGACTCAGCGCCATCCGATCACCCAAGCCATCGAGACGGCTCGTGGCCGGGGCGCGATCACCCAGGCCGAGCACGATGACTTCCTGACCAGGCTGGGCGTTCACCATGTCCACTGATCCATTCGCCGACCTGCCAGACAAGGACCGGACGCCGCGCAGCGCAGGCCGGTCTCCGTGTCGACGAAAAGCCAGAGTTCGTCCTCGGGTGCAACCGGGTAGTTCCACCACGCGAGGCTGCGGTCCTGGGTCTTCGCCGCCATTGACGCACGGCGTTGGCGCTCCTCCTCTTGGGCGTTGACGACCTGCTGGAGCGATGCCTTGGCAGCAGGCCGAGCAGTTCTTTCACGCAGGGGAGGAGTTCGTCGCGCAGGAGGGAGTTGGGCAGCGGCACCTCATGCAGGGTGTGGTTCTTCACCGGGCCACGGAAGCCGGCGGCACCGCGCGGGGTGATCCATGAGCCGTTGACGTGGACGTAGCCGTGCTCGAAGAAGACGTCGATGGCACGAAGGGCGTTCTGCTCGCCGAGGCGCAGACCGCCGAAACCTGCGATGCGAATCTTCGTGCCGAACAGCGGGAGTCGGGTCAGCAGCGGGTCGGTGCCATCCGGGCCGCAGGGCTTGTCGACGGCGTCTGCCATCGCCTTCACCTGTCGCGTCTCCGGTCGCAAGCGCGGGTCGACGTACTGCGCTGTCGCCCCGTGCACGAAGTTGGCCTTGCCGATCTCCAAACCGTCGGGCGGGTCGACAGAACGGTCCAGCCAGCCGAGTCGCCACGCGAGCTTGCGCATCGAGGCGGGGCTGGTCGCGCAGGTCCTCGCGGCCGCGCTGGGAAGGATCGTCTTCGCGCCCTTCTCAATCACGAGGCGGCTTTGCTCGATCGGTCACTTCGCCACCGGGAGGTCGCCTATGGTGCGGTTGATGTGAGACCGCAGTCGCGACTCGCGCCCCAATCGAGCGGGGCTGCTTGCCTCGCTCGATGCTGTCTTTGAGTTACTCCTTGGCGAGTATCTCAACGCTGCGACTGGCGCGGACGTCGGCGTCGGCAGAGTCGCCCTTCTCGGTGTCGAGTCCCGTCTTGGCCCGAGGAAGATTCTTGCGCGTCTCCTCCTCGGAGTCGGCTCGTCCGAAGGGCTCGCTTTCGCGGCTCGCCCTCGCCGGCCGGGCGCGATACATCACCCGGTACGTCGCTCCGCTGTCTTCTGGCGCATCGAGACGCACCCACCACGGCGCGCGGTCGTCGCCGAGGGTGCAGGGCTTGCCTTGGGCCAGCATGGTGGGCTTGTTGCGCGCCGGCAGCGGCGCACTCCTAGGCTGGGGAGTCGGGCGCCACGTCAGCGTCCACGAAGTCTGCCTCGTGCATCACCTCGTGTCACCGCCAGACATGGATGCACCCGCCACTCGCCGGGAGTCCGAAGCAATGGCCAATCGTCTCGCCAACGCGACAAGCCCGTACCTCCTCCAGCACGCGGACAATCCGGTGGAGTGGTGGGAGTGGGGCCCGGAAGCCTTCGAGGAGGCTCAGCGCACCGACCGGCCGATTCTTCTGTCGGTCGGCTACGCCGCCTGCCACTGGTGCCATGTGATGGCCCACGAGTCCTTCGAGGATCAGCAGGTTGCCGAGTTGATGAACCAGTGGTTCGTCAGCGTCAAGGTCGACCGCGAGGAACGTCCCGATATCGATGCCGCCTACATGACCGCCACCCAGGCGCTGACCGGCAGCGGTGGCTGGCCGATGACCGTCTTCTGCACACCCCAGGGCGAGCCCTTCTACGCGGGCACATACTTCCCGCCGACGCCTCGGCGCGGCACGCCGTCCTTCCCCCAGCTGCTCGCGGCGGTGCACGAGACCTGGACGGCCCGTCGTCAGGATGTCTTGGCATCCGCCGGCCAGATCACCTCGGCCTTGGCCGGACGGCGGCCCCCGGAGTCGTCCGGGCTGCCCACCGCGGAGGATCTGGAGGCCGGGGTGCGTGCCCTCGCCACCACGCAGGACGTGGAACGCGGCGGTTTCGGCGCGGCTCCGAAGTTCCCGCCGTCCATGGTGCTCTCCTGG
>JBDIAG010000433.1:0-4611 GCA_039812305.1 Actinomycetales bacterium
GGATCCGACCAGTCGCCCGCCCGTTGACCAGATATCGCCCGAGCGGCCAGCGATCGCCGGCTGCTCGGCCGACAACCGGCTGCTCGGTCAACAACCGGCTGCTCGGCCGACAGGCGGCTGCTCGTCAGCCCGCCGTGGGCACCCGGAGGATGAGCGCCTCGCCCTGACCGCCACCACCGCAGAGGGCGGCGACACCGATCCCGCCACCCCGGCGGCCCAGTTCGAGAGCCAGAGTGAGGACGATCCGGGCACCGGACATGCCGATCGGGTGCCCCATGGCGATCGCGCCGCCGTTGACGTTGACCTTCTCCTCGGGGATGCCCAGCTGACGGGCGGAGGCGATCCCGATCGCCGCGAAGGCCTCGTTGAACTCCACCAGGTCCAGGTCCTCCACCGAGATCCCCTCGCGGGCACAGGCTTTCGCCGTGGCTGCGGCAGGCTGGTGCTGCAGCGTGGTGTCCGGGCCGGCGACCAGGCCGTGAGCGCCCACCTCGGCAATCCAGCTCAGTCCCAGCTCGGTGGCCTTGTCGCTGCTCATCAGCACCAGCGCGCAGGCGCCGTCCGAGATCTGCGAGGCGCTGCCGGCGGTGATCGTCCCGTCCGGACGGAAGGCCGGCCGCAGACCGGCCAGCGACTCCGCGGTGGTGTCGCCGCGCACTCCCTCGTCGAACTTGAACTCGATCGGCTCGCCCCGCCGCTGCGGGATCGACACCGCCGCCACCTCGTCCTCGAAGAGACCGTCCTTCCAGGCCCGGGCGGCCAACTGGTGGCTGCGGGCCGCGAAGGCGTCCTGCTCCTCGCGGGACACGTACTGCTCCCCGGTGTTGGCCTGCTCGGTCAGCGAGCCCATCGGCTGATCGGTGATGGCGTCGTGCAGACCGTCGAAGGCCAGGTGGTCGTGCATCCGCACGTCGCCGTACTTGAACCCGGCCCGGGACTTCTCGAGCAGATGCGGCGCCTGGGTCATCGACTCCATACCGCCCGCCACGACGACGTCGAAGTCGCCGGCCCGGATCAGCGCGTCCGCCTGCACGATCGCCTCCATCCCGGAGAGGCAGACCTTGTTCACCCCGACCGTGGGCACGCTCATCGGCAGCCCGGCGTTGATCGAGGCCTGCCGGTAGGGCGCCTGGCCGCTGCCGGCGGGAAGCACCTGGCCGAGGATCACGTACTCGACCTGCGCGGGGGCGACCCCGGTCTTCTCCAGCGCCGCCCGGATCGCCAGCCCACCCAGCTGCGGGGCGGTGAAGTCCCGCAGGCTCCCCATCAAGCGGCCCATCGGGGTCCGGGCCCCACCGACGACGACGGTCTTCCGTGCTGTCATGCGATCCTCCACGATCGGTGTGCGAGAGCGAGACTCCGTTCCACCATAGGCGCCCGCCAACGTGACGGGCACCACATCACGACAGGGTCTCTCCCGGTGGGAAACCTCAGTACCGAGAGGTAACCTCACGGGCATGGATCGCCTGTTCACAGCGATCGACCACGTTGGAGTGGCCGTTCCTGACCTGGATGCCGCAGTGGCGTACTACCGCGACACCCTGGGGATGGAGCTCCGGCATGAGGAGATCAACGAGGAACAAGGCGTCCGGGAAGCCATGATGGGAGTCGGCGACTCCGGGTCGTGCATTCAGTTGCTCGCCCCGCTGAGTCCGCAGTCGACCATCGCGAAGTTCATCGACCGCAACGGTCCGGGCCTCCAGCAGGTTGCCTACCGGGTCGAGGACCTCGATGCCGTCAGCGCCACCTTGCGCGAACGCGGTCAGCGCCTGCTCTACCCCGAGCCCCGGCGCGGCACCGCAGGCAGCCGGATCAACTTCGTCCACCCCAGGGACGCAGGAGGCGTGCTCGTCGAGCTGGTCGAACCCGGGCCGGCGGCGGATAATCACTGACAGTGCTCCATCTCACAACCGTCAGTCGTCTGACATGCCAACCCTTATGATAGGTAAATCAACCACTGCCTGAGCCGATCGCCGGTCGGGCACCGTGTGGGACACCAACGAGGAGTCGCGATGCAGGAGATCAGAGACGCAATCCTGTCGGGCGAAATGGCAGCACTGGCGGGCGTACCCGTGCCGGACCATTACCGGGCCGTCACCGTCCACAAGGACGAGACTCAGATGTTCAACGGCCTGAAGAGCTCGGAGAAGGATCCGCGCAAGTCCCTGCACGTCGAGGACGTGCCGACCCCCGAGCTCGGGCCGGGTGAGGCGCTGGTCGCCGTGATGGCGTCCGCGATCAACTACAACACGGTCTGGACGTCGATCTTCGAGCCGGTCTCGACGTTCGGCTTCCTCGAGCGGTACGGCAAGACCTCCGAGATCGCGTCCCGGCACGATCTGCCGTACCACATCGTCGGCTCCGACCTGGCCGGCGTCGTGCTCCGCACCGGGGCCGGGGTGAACGCGTGGAAGCCGGGCGACCAGGTCGTCGCCCACTGTCTGTCGGTCGAGCTGGAGCACCCGGACGGCCACAACGACACGATGCTCGACCCCGAGCAGCGGATCTGGGGCTTCGAGACCAACTTCGGCGGCCTCGCCCACATCGCCCTGGTCAAGTCCAACCAGCTGATGCCCAAGCCGGCCCACCTCACCTGGGAAGAGGCCGCGGTGCCCGGGCTGGTGAACTCCACCGCCTACCGGCAGCTGATCTCGAAGAACGGTGCCGCGCTGAAACTCGGTGACACCGTGCTGATCTGGGGCGCCTCCGGCGGTCTCGGCTCGTACGCGACGCAGATGGCGCTGGCCGCCGGGGCGACGCCGGTCTGCGTGGTCTCCAGCGAGGACAAGGCGCAGATCTGCCGGACGATGGGGGCCGAGCTGATCATCGACCGCCGCGCCGAGGACTACCGCTTCTGGAAGGACGAGCGCACCCAGGATCCGCGGGAGTGGCGCCGGTTCGGCGCTCGCATCCGGTCGCTGACCGGCGGCCGCGACGTGGACATCGTCTTCGAGCACCCGGGTCGTGAGACCTTCGGCGCCAGCGTCTTCGCGGCTCGCAAGGGCGGCAAGATCGTGACCTGCGCGTCCACGTCGGGCTACATGCACGAGTTCGACAACCGCTACCTGTGGATGAACCTCAAGCAGATCATCGGCTCGCACTTCGCGAATTACCGCGAGGCCTGGTCGGCCAACGATCTGGTGGCGCGCGGCATCATTCACCCCACGCTGTCCCGCACGTACGCGCTGGAGAACGTCGGCCAGGCGGCCTACGACGTCCACCGCAACCTGCACCAGGGCAAGGTCGGCGTGCTGGCCCTGGCTCCGGAGGAGGGTCTGGGTGTGACGAACCTGGAGCGGCGGCAGAAGTACGAGACCGAGATCAACCGTTTCCGCGACATCTGAGCCGGGGACAGCACTGGGATGTCCGAGTCGGGCTCGTCGTCCTCGGCGGCGCTCTACCACCTAAGCCTGCCGGGCAGCTTCGACCCGGCCGCGGCGGAACAGACCTGCTCGACCCGCGGACGGACCCTCGCCGAGGAAGGGTTCATCCACCTGTGCACCTGGCAACAGCTGCCGGGCGTGGTCGAGCGGTTCTACGCCGACGTGGCCGACCAGCTGTCGGTGCTGACGATCGACCCGGCCCGGCTGCCCCCCGGCGCGCTGAGATTCGAGACCGTGGACGGCGACGCGTACCCACATCTGTACGCGCCGCTGCCCACGGACGCGATCATCGGGGTACGGCCGTATCGCCCGGACGCGTCGTAACGTAATGGGCCATCGGGAGACTGACGCGCAACCACCCGCGGGCCGGCCTGGGGGCGCCTCCAGCCAGCTGTTCGCGCGCTGACCGGTTATGCGCCGAGCAACCAGCGATAGCCGGCCGCTCGGCCCACAACTGGCTGACGCGCACCTACCCGGTCAAATCTGCGCCCCGCGCGCCCGCCGGGCGCGGGTCGGCGCCCGCCTCGGGCGATATCGCCTCGGTTCCCCCGCGCCCGCAGGGCGCGGTTCGCGGCCTTGCTGTGGGACGGCCCGCGAGGGCGCGTCCAGCCAGCTGTTCGCGCGCTGACCGGTTATATGCCGAGCAACCAGCGATAGCCGGCCGCTCGGCCGACAACTGGCTGACGCGCACCTACCCGGTCAAGTCTCCGCCCCGCGCGCCCGCCGGGCGCTGCTCGGCCAACGAAACCGTGGGGCTGGCCGGCCATCTCCGCCCTTCGCGCCCGCAGGGCGCTGCTCGCCACCCACTTCGGGCGATATCACCTCAGTCCCCCGCGCCCGTCGGGCGCGGTTCGCGGCCTGGTCCGGGGGCGGCCCGCGGGGGCTGTTCTGCGGCCGGGCGCGCCGGGCGCGGGGAGCGCGTCCAGCCAGTTGTTCGCGCGCTGACCGCTTATGCGCCGAGCAACCAGCGATAGCCGGCCGCTCGGCCGACAACTGGCTGACGCGCACCTACCCGGTCAAGTCAGGTGGACGAAGGCAGGGCTCACAGCGAGCAGGTCAGGATGTGGGCGGTTGCTCGTCCGCGTTGTCACCCGGCCGGACGTCGGGGTTGCCGAACTCCTCCTCGCGGCGCTTGAGGTCGTCCTCCCAGCTCTCCAGCCGGCGACGTTGCTCGGTTTCCCTCCGCAGTTCTTCGAGGAAGGCGGGGTCGTCGTCCGGGCCGACCGGG
>JBDIAG010000434.1:0-4592 GCA_039812305.1 Actinomycetales bacterium
GCTGGTCACCAGCGACGCCCACGCCGGCCTGGTCGAGGCGATCGCGGCGAACCTGCCCGGCGCCGCCTGGCAGCGGTGTCGGACGCACTACGCCGCCAACCTGATGGACGTGTGCCCCAAGACCAGCTGGGGGTGGGTCAAGGCGCTGCTGCACTCGGTCTACGACCAGCCCGACGCCGAGGCCGTGCACGCCCAGTACGACAAGATGCTCGACGCCCTGGCCGACAAGCTCCCCGACGTCGCCGACCACCTCGACCACGCCCGCGCCGACGTGCTGGCCTTCACCGCCTTCCCCAAACAGATCTGGCGCCAGATCTGGTCCAACAACCCCAACGAGAGGCTGAATCGAGAAATCAGGCGTAGGACCGACGTCGTGGGCATCTTCCCCGACCGCACCTCCGTGGTCCGGCTCGTGGGTGCGGTGCTGGCCGAACAGCACGATGAGTGGATCGAGGGCCGCCGCTACCTCGGACTCGACGTCGTCGCCCGAGCCCGCGCCACCATCAAGACCGCCGCAGCCCGCACCGCCACCGACCACACAGACACCACGACCACCGTCCTGCCCGAACTGGAGCCCGCAGCATGAGCGACACCGCCCAGACCCAGCGCGAACACGACCTCGCCGTCCTCACCGCCGGCGGCTACACCGGCTGGTGGGACGAACACGGCCAACCCGCACCCTGGCCCGAGGACTTCTTCAACCCCGACAGCGATTGGAGACCCACACTCGCCCCCGGCGAGCAACCCTTCTAACCCGAAATCGAAGGATCAGCCGTTACACCACATCCAGGGACTTGACCGCGTACGCCACTTTTCTTGGCACCCGGCACCAGCGGCCGGTCTCGGCGACAGCGATAACGTGGCGCTGCAGAGAAGACACCGACGTCACCGTTCGAAGGGAAGCAATCAGATGAGTCAGCCAAGCTCGGATGCACAGGTCGACGTGGCGAAGTCCGCCGAGCGCGGCCGCTTCGAGATCACCGTGGACGGGCAGCTGGCCGGGTTCCTGGTCTACTCCGACGAGGCCGCCGAGCGGTCTCTGCCGCACACCGAGATCGACGACGCGTTCCAGGGCCGTGGCCTGGCGTCCCGGTTGATCCACGACGCGCTGGAGATCACGAAGTCCGAGGGCCTGGCAGTGCTGCCCTACTGCCCCGCCGTCCGCAACTACCTGCGCAAGCACGCGGAGTACCTGCCGCTGGTCCCCGCCGACCGGCTGGCCGAGTTCGAACTGTCCTGACTCGGCGACCCCGGGGCCCAGCCGCCACGTCCCGGGACCCGTCACCCGAGCCCCGACCCGGACGGCTCAGCCGATCGCCGCCGCCGCTCCACCACGGGCGGGGTGGACCGGCTGGCCCGCGCGGCCGGGCATCTCACCGCCAACAGGGTGCTAATCGGTTCAAAGGCACTCACCTAATCAAAAGGGTGGCGTTAGAACGCGGTCCCATGCCTTGACACCCTCGCGTGGAGCATTTCCGTTGCCAGGCAACACAAATGCTCCGCTCGAAAGTGGTCGTCGGCCGCAGCGGCCACACCGAGGGGGCGCGAGGCCCTGGGCCGCCCCTGGGGCGCTGCCGAGTGGTGACGTTGGGTACCCAGTGGTCGCGCCGAGAGCGTCCAGTCGGCACCCAACGCGACCATTGGCGCACCGCAGCGCGGCCACTCGGCACCCAGCGCGGCCACTCGGCGCCAGCGCGACCACTCGGCACCCAGCGCGACCACTCGCGAATCGCGGGCTACACCAGCCGGGCTACACCAGCACCGACTCCCAAGCTCGCCAGGGGGTGCGGGATTCGGTGCCGTGACAGGGGTCCACACCGATGATCTGCCCGCCGTGGAACGTGGTGATCTCGTGCCGGCGCTCGGCATCGACCGTGGTCACCTCGCAGATCCGCCGGCTGGGGCGGAATTCGTCCCCGTCCCAGTCGTAGAGGCAACTGTGGCCGTGGATCTGGCTGAACGGCAGGCGGGTGTCCAGCCAGCTCGGTAGGAGTTCCGTCGAGGCCTCCGCCCAGAGCGGCCCGGCCAGCGCGGTGGGCCGGCGTCCACCGAGCATGACACCGGCCCGGAAGAGTGCCTCGTCGCGGCGCCCGGCGAGCGCGTTCACCGCCGCCGCCGCCGGGCTCGCGGTGACCGGCGTGTTGAGCACGGCCCGCCAGAATCCCGCGGTGACGCCGGCGTGGGTGACCAGGAACCAGCCGTCGGCCGTGCACAGCGTCGCGGCCGCCCGCATCGCCCCGGTCTCCCACCACCGCCGCAGGGTGGCCTGCGCCTCCTCGGAGATCGTCTCCGGCCAGGTGAAGGCCGGTTCGCGCAGGTACTGGGCCTCGTGGTTCCCGACGATCTGGATCCACTGCTCCGGCTGCCTGGTGAGGAAGGCGTCGACCAAGGCGACGACCCCCTCCGAATCCGGGCCGCGATGCACCAGATCGCCCACCTGCACGACGACGAGATCGTCCGGCAACCGACCCGTGTCAGGGTCGGCCCCGAGCCGGTCGAGCTCCTGGCGCAGTTCAGCCAGGTGTCCACCCACGTCTCCGATGACGGCCACTCGACGAAGGGGCCGTTCGCTATCCCCGCTTGTCACGGCCACTGCGCGGCGCCCACTCCACGGGCGACACATAGTGGGCGGCGTTGGAGACCCGCTTCTGGATGGCGGAGATCTCCCGCACCGCCTGCGAGACGACGCTGCGATCGATCGGCGACATGTCACCCACGGTGATCTGGTCCGTCGGCCGCTGGTCACTGCTGATCTGCGCCAGCTGATGACGCAGCCGCACCCGCTGCAGCACCTCGAAGACCTCGATCAGCAGCCCGGCCTGATCGTCGGGCAACATGGTGGTGCCGGACGCCGTCCGCAGCCGCTCCACGGTCGGCAATGCCGCCGAACCCATCGACAGCGCCGCCCACCGGGCCAGGTTCACCACCGGCAGCAGTGCGTCCTTCTTGATGTTGAAGGGGGCGGAGCGCCGCAGCAGCGTCTCGCGGGTGGACGGCCCCCACTTGGGCCGGCTGGCCAGAGACTCCTCCAGCAGGATGCGCATCGTCCACGGATGGCGCCGCAGATCGGCGAAGACCGCCGAGACGGCGGGCAGCCCGGCGTCACCGTAGATCGGCCGCCCGTCCACCAGCAGCGACGCCATGATGACGCCCTTGCCGGCCATCGGATCGTTCAGCCACCCCCGCGCAGCCTCCCGCCACTTGCCGTTGGTGCGCGAGAACGGCTTCCGGGACGCGGTGGCGCCGTGCGAATCCGCGCTGATCCCCGCCAGGGTCAGCACGTCGTTGATCTCCCCGAAGGCATCCCGGCACGCCTCGATCGCCTCGGCCGGGGTGTCGTCGTTGAAGGCGACCGCGGAGTCCACGTCGGAGGAGAACACCGCCTCGCGTCGTCCGTTGCTGCCCAGCGCCAACCAGGTGAAGTCGTCCTTCGACAGGTCCGCCCGGGAGGCGAAGACCAGCTCGATCGCCCGCCGGATCAGCCCGTCGAGGAAGGTGGAGAAGACCGCGATCGCCATCCCGGAGGACAGGCCACGGGTGGTCAGCTCCCCGATCATCCCGGGGATGCGGCGGCCGTGCGTCGTCAGCTCCAGCACCGTCGCGGCACTGCGGATCTGTTCGCGCAGCATGCGGTCCGCCGTGGTCGCGCCGAGGGCGAAGTCGCGCATCCCGACCGTCCCCCGCACCTGCCCGCCCGGCTGCGTCACCAGGATGACGTCCGCGTCGGCGTCGAGCATCCGGATCAGCACCTCGCCCGCCGACTCGCCCATCCTGGCCACCGGCGCCCCGTGGGCGGTCACCATCGTGGCCGGCGCGGTGCCGGGGAGGCCCTCGGCGAGCACGCGTTGACGCAGCGAGGCATCCGTGACCAGGCCGTAGCCGCCTTCGGGCAGCGGCACGACGGCGGAGATGCGATTCTGCTCGGTCATCAGCCGGGCCAGCTCGGCAGCCGTGGTCGTCGGTTCGACGGTCAGCGGCTCCCGGTGCACCAGGTCGTCGATCAGGCCGAGAGCCGTCTGACGCTGCGTCGTCCGGGCCGAGAAGCTGTTGGCCAGGAACCGGGCCCCCGGCTGCGAGGCCAGCACGGTGAGGGCCTGCGCCGCCGGGATCCGCACCAGCTTCACACTGGCGTCCGCGACCGCGCGCGGGCCGAGCGAACGCGATGTCAGGACGCCGTGGTACCCGAAGCTCTCCCCCGGCCCGATCCTCTCGTCGGGTTCGAGGCCGAGCCGGTAGGTGTCGTTCCAGATCCGCACGAAGCCGGAGAGCACGACGAACAACTCGGTGGCGGGGGACGCGAAGGCGTCCAGGACCAGATCGCCCGCCCGGTACTCGGCCGGTTTGGCCGCGCGGGCGATCTGCTCCAGGGTCACCTCGTCCAGCGCGTCGAAGGGTGGATACCGGGCCAGTTCGGCGGCGAGCTCGTCGACCGCCTCTTCGGCCTCCGGCCCGGTTGTCTCACTCACATCAGCTGCCGACCTTGGGCGGGGATGGGATGGCATACCCAGAAGGTGCCACATGACGGTTCAAGGAGTCTTCCCAGGCCCCCGAGTCGATGTAATCCTGCAGCGCTGCGTTCACCTTCTCGACCA
>JBDIAG010000435.1:0-4567 GCA_039812305.1 Actinomycetales bacterium
GACCTGGCACGAGTACCTCGCCCTCGGGGAAGACAGCCGGGCCGAGTACATCGACGGGCAGATTGTCATGTCCCCGCTCCCGAGCATTCCGCATCAACGGATCTGCATCCGACTCATCCAGGCGCTGATGGCCGTTGTCCCTGCGACCCACGAAGTCACCTCGAATGTCGGGTGGAAGCCCAACGCGAACGAGTTCGGCCCGGACGTCCTGGTCCTGCCCCGCACCGACGAGACGATCCGATTCACCGGGACTCCCGCCCTGGCCGTCGAGGTGTTGTCGAGCAACCGGGCCGACGACCTGGTCTGGAAGTTCCACCGCTACGCCCAGGCCGGCCTACCCCACTACTGGATCGTCGACCCACGCGACCAGGTACTGCTCGCCCACGAACTCCTCGCCGGAAGCTACGTTCTGCGCAGTCGCATCACCCCCGACGAACCGGCCGACGCGAGCTTCGGGATCGCCAGCATCCGGATCGACCTTGGACAACTCCTCGCGCCGCTGTAACACCCGGCATCTGTTCTCTCATGACGGGTACCTCGCGCCGCACTCCCTCCCTTGCCGGAGTGCGACTGACCTTGCTCGCAGGGGTCATCCATCCAGGCGCCTACACTGTCGATATGACTCAGGATCGAATCGTGGCCGACCACCGCATCATGGGTGGCGTGCCCTGCATCCGGGGTACGCGGATTCCCGTGGCGACGATCGTTGGGCTGGTTGCCGTAGGCCAGGGCGTCACCGACATCCTCGCTGACTACCCGCAGCTCAACGCCGCCGACATCCGCGCTGCCCTCGAGTTTGCTGCCTTCGCTGTTGCCGAACGCCAGCTTCCTCTGCGAACACCTGCGTGAGATTCCTGCTGGATGAGTGCTTAAGTACGCGACTCTCCGGATTGTTGAGATCAGAAGGCTACCTTTGCGATAGGCGTGCACGGCCTCCGGCTGATGGTTGGTAGGCGGCGATCACTCACGCGGCAACTGACCGGCTGTCGGCTGGCTCCCTCGGATGAACCGGCCCAGAAACGCGACGGCGCGGTCCGCCTCGGAGCCGAACGGGTTGTCGGTGACCAGGTAGGTCCAGGTCGATGACGGCCGTCGCAGACCGAGGTCGGCAAGGCTTGTCACGTCCCGCGGGGCTTGGTCGAGTGTGTGCCGGACCTCCGCCATTGCGTCGATTCCCAGAGTCTGGAAGTCGGCGTTGGCGATCCGATTGAACTCGTCCAGAGGATTCTGCCGTCCGAGCACTCTGAGATGAATGCCCTCCCTGGTGGCGGCGAGCCGGTTCAGATGGTTCGTCCATGCTCGATCGAGTTGGTAGAGCACCACCTCGATAGCCAATTGTCGAGTGGTCGGTTCCGTCCACGCGGCTACTTTGTCTGGCTCTGTCGGCCAGACCCGGGCGAGGTAGTCGGTAAGTGCCTGCGGGTCTACCAGAATCCGTTCTCGCGTACCGAGAACCGTCTGGCGGTGGTTGTCGGTGGCCCGGTGATAATTGCGCGTGGTGCGATGCAGTTGCAGGAGCTTTCCCTCGGCAACCCGCTGGGCATGATCGTAATAGCCGGGGAATCGGGCGTCGCCAATGAGCCCGTCAGAGTCGACGGCACGCGGCTCGTAACCGATCCGCACATTCTCGGTCACCACGGCGTCGTCGAGGCTCGTGTAGAAGACCCCGGTCCCCGGGTCGCCCTGCCTGCCTGACCGGCCACGCAACTGCCGGTCCAGGCGTGCGGAGTCGTAGCGTCCGAGCCCCAGCACGAGCAACCCACCCACTTCCGCCGCACCCGGACCGAGCTGGATGTCGACTCCCCGACCGGCCATCTGCGTGGACACCGTGACCGCGCCGAACTGCCCGGCTCCCGCGATGATCTCGGCCTCGGCGGCATCGTTCTTGGCGTTGAGCACCTTCGCTTCCACGCCGTGTTCCGCCAGAAGGCCGGCAAATCGCTCCGAGTCGGCGACGCTCCTGGTTCCGACGAGCACCGGCTGACCCGCCTCGTGTGCCCGACGCACCTCCTCCGCGGCGGCGATATCGCGCTGGCCGGCGGTGACGAACAACCGGTCGGGCTGGTCCCGGCGGATGCAGGGATGGTTGGTCGCGATCACGCCGGTCTTGAGGTCGAGGTCCTCGGCGAGCCGTTCGGCGGCTTCGAACGCGGTGCCGCTCATCCCGGTGATCGACCGGTACTGTCGCGCGACCGTCTCGACCAGCATCTGATCGAGGATCTCGGCCTGTGCGGTGACCTCGAGCCCTTCCTTCCGTTCGATGGCGGCGTGCAAGCCGTCCGGCCAGCGCTGACGGTCGGCGACCCGTCCCCGGGCGTCGTTGATGAGGCGCACCTGCCCGTCGGCCACGATGTAGTGGACGTCCCGCTCGACCAGGGCGCGCGCGTGCAGCGCCACATGCGCCGCCGTCAGCAACTCGATGTGCTCCCGAGCGTAGAGATCGATCCCGAGAGCCTTCTCCAGCCGGACGATCCCGTTTTCGGTGAACGAGGCAGTGCGGCGATCGCCGTCGACCTCGTAGTCCTCGCCCTCGTCCAGATTCGCGACCAGGACGGTCAGGGACGCCTCCTCCGGCACCGGATCGGCATCTCCGGCGATGACCAGCGGAACCATCGCGTCGTCCAGCAGGACCGCGTCGATCTCGTCGACCACGACGGCATCGAGTTCCGGCACCAGCTGGCGGGCATCCGGCGTGCGTTGTCGATCGCGGAGGAGGTCGAAACCGACCTGATGCACCGTCGTGTACACGATGTCGCTGCGGTAGGCCTCGGCCCGCTCCGCCGTCGACATCCCGTCTACCACCGCGACGCAGGACAGACCGAACGCAGAGAACAGTGGACGTCCCGCGCGGGCATCCCGGCTCGCGAGATAGTCGTTCGCCGAGAGCAGGTGGACGCGTCGCCCCGACCGAGCCAGGCCCGCCGCGACGAGGAACCCGACGAGGGTCTTGCCCTCCCCCGTCGCCATGTCGACGACGCTCCCGCGAAGCATGTTGACCGCGGCGAGCAACTGCACACTGAACGGGTCCAGCCCGAGCCGACGATGCGACACCTCGCTCGCCAGGGCGAGGAAGGCCACGAGCTCGTCGTCGTTCGCCAGGGTCAGCGACAGGCCGGTAGCTCGTTCGGCCAGCGCGTCCTCGCTGAGGTCGCGCAGGGACGTCCGCTGATCGCCGATGCGCTCGACCAGCGGTGTCTGGCGTCGGAGATTCGTCGTGCCGGGATCTTGGCGCAACCGACCCACCCAGTCCAGCGGACGCCGCCATCGTGGCGATGGTCCTCCCGGTCGTCTCGACTGTCGCACCGCTTCACGCTATCCAACGCGGGGCAGCCGTCTCCTGGCGCTCGCGCACATCTCCAGAACAAGCCATTGAGAAGTGGTCGTCGCGGGCGGCTGCCGTGAAGAATGTGACCTCGAGGCTCGCACAAGGTCGCGACGCAGTTGAGCCTCATTCATCGGTGGCCTCTTCGTTGTTTCCGATCACTGTGATCCGCGGTCGTTCAAGCACGGTCTGCTTGAACGAGCCGGTGTCGGCGTCCCACGCCTGGCGGCTGACTCGACGGGCGTTCACCTCGCGGCGAAGCGTCTTCTCCGCTTCGTGGAGCCTGTCGTCGAGCAGATGCCGGTCGACGTCCCCGATCACCAGCAGGTCGATGTCGTTCGGGACGTTTCCCGGTTGTTCGGCGTAACGGGCGGCCCAGGAACCGTAGATGAATGCAGTCTCGATTCCTTCGACCCCGGACAGCGCATCCCGGAGGATCGCGATCGGGCCGAAGGTGACGGCGAGCAACTCCGCCATCGGACGGAAGACCGGGTTGTCCACGGCTGCGCGCACGAGCCGAGTGTTTCCTCGCCGCTTGTCGATGGCAAGGCCGGCATCCACCAGCCGATTGATCTCGCGCGTCACCGTGGCGGCCGAGGTGTCGACTGCCTCCGCGATCTCGGTCAGCGTGAACTCCTCATCCGGCTGGAGCAGCACCCACGCGAGCACCTCCCCCTGGATACGGGACCGCAACAGGGGAAGCAGTAGCGGAGATGCTGTTTTCATAAAAGGCATGTTAGCAGCCGCTTTATGCAAGTTGGTCTGATGGCCTGGGACGACCCACGGACCTTGTGGGGACAGGGATGTGCTCGCGACGCTACGCTCCGGGTGATGCGGTGGTGTCCGGGACGAGAGATCCGATCCGCTTCGGCGGCCGGAGCGTCCGGGGCTACCCCGGGCAGGGCACGTTTTCCCAGCACTGCACCACAGGCACGCCGCCGCGCTCCGCGCGGAATGGTGCCCGTACCGCAAGACAGGTCGCCCCGCACCACCGCATCGGACTCGTCCCGCCCGATCTCCGGCGGCTGCGGAGTGCGGCCGGCACCGGCCGGGTGACCGCCGGCTGATGGCCTCCCAGCGACCTGCGTCCGACCGACGTCTCGCCTTCGCGCTGGCGGACGGGATGCTCGCCGGCGAGTGGAGCCGGGACGGGCTCATCGCTTCCGGCGCAACGGTTCTCGGTGCGCGACGGCGGTGGCTCGGGCCGTTGGCCCGGGTGGTGATCGGGATCTACCATCGTCCGCC